>NZ_BAABIW010000005.1:0-24508 GCF_039542985.1 Terrabacter aeriphilus | reverse complement strand
TCCGCGCAGACGACCGCCATCGGCTGACGCACGCTGAGGCCGCACGACGGCGCCGCTCCCCACCCGGGGGCGGCGCCGTTCCGCGTCCCCGGGCCCCACCTACGATGGCCGTATGCCGCCGAGCACCGTCCCCGACACGCCCTCCGTCCCGCTCGTCCTCGCCTCCGCCTCGCCCGCCCGCCTCGCGACCCTGCGGTCGGCAGGCATCGAGCCCGTCGTCGTCGTGAGCGGCGTCGACGAGGACCTCGCCGTGGCCGAGGCCACCGAGCGCTACGGGGTGCTCGAGCCGGCCGACGTCGCACTGCTGCTGGCCCGGGCGAAGGCCGAGGACGTCGCCGCCCGCGTCGACGAGGGCGGCGTGGTGCTGGGGTGCGACTCGGTGCTCGAGCTCGACGGCGAGGTGCACGGCAAGCCGGCCGACGCGGCCGAGGCGACCCGTCGCTGGCGCCGGATGCGCGGCCGCTCGGGGGTGCTGCACACGGGCCACTGGCTCGTCGACGACCGCGGCGCGGGCGGAGCGACCCTCGGGGCGACGGCGTCGACGACGGTCCACTTCGCCGACCTGTCCGACGAGGAGGTCGACGCCTACGTCGCGACGGGTGAGCCGCTCTCCGTGGCCGGCGCCTTCACGATCGACGGCCTCGGCGGCGCGTTCGTCACCGCGGTCGAGGGCGACCACCACAACGTCGTCGGCCTCTCGCTGCCGCTGCTGCGCGAGCTGCTCGCCGACGCCGGCATCGGCTGGTTCGACGTCGTGGGCGGGGTCGATCAGGGGTAGAGGTCGTCGGTGAGGTTCTCGATGACGAGGTAGTGCTCGGTCCACCACCACATCAGCGCGGCGCCGACGACGACGATGGCGAGCAGCGCCCAGTAGCGGTACCGCGCCCACCAGCGCAGCTGGAGGAACCACGCGATGACGAGCGTCATCGGGAAGGCGAGCAGCGCGTAGCGCACGCGGCTCGGCGTCGTGCTCGTCACGAGGATGATGTATGCCGGGTACGCCCCCGCCCAGCCCCAGATCTCCGGCCCCCAGCGCCACGAGTGCTTCGAGAGCATGAACCACGCGAAGGCGGCAACGCCGAGCACCCCTGCGACCTGGGCGAGCACGCCGCCGTAGTCGTTGAGCAGGTTCCACCAGAGGTAGAGCTTGATCTTCGTCTCGATGTTCCAGGCGAGCATCGTGTCGTTGTAGGCGTTGGGCGTGTCCGTCGCGATCGACACGATCGTCGGCCACAGCCACGTCAGCGCCCCCGCGTAGGCCGCGAGCGCCGCCATCCCCACCCGGAACCGCGTGGGGTGCGCGCCCTCGTCCCCCTGTCGCCAGCGCACGACCGCGTGGGCGATGATGACCGGCACCATGGCGATGACGACGTTGCGGCTCAGCGAGAGCACGAGCAGCGCGACCGCCACCCACCCGTAGCTCCGCCGGCGGAGCAGCCAGAGCACGGTGACGACGCCGAGCAGCGCGGTCGACTCGGTGTAGGACGCGGAGAAGGCCGGCGAGGCGATGAAGAAGCACGTCGCGACGACGGCGACGATGGCCTCCCACCGCCCGACGGCCTGGTCGACGAGCTTGAAGAGCAGGTGCATGGCCGCGAACCCGATGGCCGTCGAGAGCAGCGGCGCGACGAGCGCGAAGGGCAGCCCGGTGACCGTCATGATCAGACCGACCGACATCGGGAACACCGGGAAGAACGCCCACGGGTTCATGTCGATGCCGCCCCAGCCGACCCGGGGCAGCACGGCCGGGTAGCCCTGCTCGGCGATGACGCGGTACCACTGCCCGTCCCAGCCGGTCATGACGGCGAGGTAGCCGGGGTCGGCGGGTGACGGGTAGAAGATGCGGATGTTCGCCGTGCCGATCGGCAGCGGGATCTGGAAGCGCGACAGGTAGGTCGCGGCCACCCAGACGACGAGCCGCGACACGGCGTAGACCGCGAACGGGAACCAGACGGGGAAACGCCGCCAGAAGGGGGTGCGCGCCTCCTCCTCCCGGTCGGGGTGCTCGAGGCGGTGACCGAGACGCGGCTCAGACCGGCGGGACGGCGCGTCGGCGCTCGCTGAAGTGACGGTCACGCCGGGAAGCATAAGCCAGACGGTGCACGAGGTCCGAGCGCAGCTCATCCGCCTCGATGACGGAGTCGAGCACGAGGTCGGCGGCCAGCCGTTCGATGTCGACGTCCTCCTCGTACTCGCGGCGGCGGGCCGCGACGAACTCCGCCTGCTCCTGCGGGTCCGCGATCTCGGCGATCTTGTTCGCGTAGACGGCGTTGACCGCGGCCTCGGGGCCCATGACGGCGATCCGCGCCGTGGGCAGGGCGATCGTCGCGTCGGGCCCGAACCCGGGCCCACCCATCGCGTAGAGGCCGGCGCCGTAGGCCTTGCGGACGACGACGCAGAACTGCGGCACGGTGGCCGACGAGACCGCGCTGACCATCTTGGCGCCGTGCCGGATGATGCCGCCGCGCTCGACCTCCGAGCCGATCATGAAGCCCGGCACGTCGGCGAGGTAGATGAGCGGGATGCCGAAGGCGTCGCACAGCCAGATGAAGCGGGCGGCCTTGTCGGCGCTGTCGGTGAAGAGCACGCCGCCCTTGACCATGGAGTTGTTGGCGACGATGCCGACGCTGTGGCCGTCGAGGCGTCCGAAGCCGATGACGAGCTCACCGGCCCAGAGCGGCTTCAGCTCGAAGAACGAGTCCTCGTCGACGAGGCCCTCGATGACGTCGTGGATGTCGAAGGGCACCGACTCGCGCTCGGGCACCGTCTCGCGCGTCAGCGGCACGGCCGGCGCCTCCGCCTCGTAGGTCGGGGGCTGGTCGCGCCAGCTCCCCGGCACGTAGGAGAAGTAGAGCTTGGCGAGCTCGATGGCCTCGGCGTCGTCGTGGGCGAGGAGGTCACCGACGCCCGAGACGGTGCAGTGCATCCGGGCACCGCCCATCTCCTCGAGCGACACCTTCTCGCCGACGACCATCTCGGCCATCCGGGGGCTGCCGAGATACATCGAGGCGTTGCCCTCGACCATGATGATGAGGTCGCAGAAGCTGGGGATGTAGGCCCCGCCCGCGGCGCTGGGGCCGAAGAGGCAGCAGATCTGCGGCACCTTGCCGGACAGCGCGACCTGGTTGTGGAAGATGCGGCCGGCGCCGCGGCGCCCGGGGAACATCTCGACCTGGTCGGTGATGCGGGCGCCCGCGGAGTCGACGAACCAGAAGACCGGCAGCTCCTCGCGCAGCGCCATCTCGGTGGCCCGGACGATCTTCTCCACCGTCCGGGCGCCCCACGAGCCGGCCTTGACCGTCGGGTCGTTGGCGATGACGATCGCCGGACGCCCGTCGACGGTCCCGCGCCCGGTCACGACGCCGTCGGCCGGCAGCCCGGCCGCGAGCGCGTTCGCGTAGCGGCCGTCCTCCACGAAGCTGCCCTCGTCGAAGAGGAGCGCGATGCGGTCGCGGACGTAGATCTTGCCCTGCGCGTCGAGCTTGGCCTGCGCCTTCTCGGGCGCGCTGGCGGACGCGGCGTGCGCGGCCTCGAGCCGGGCGCGGACGTCGGCGACGCGCGGGTCGGCGTGCGGGTTCGTCTCGGCGCTCATGCCGGCAGGCCCAGTCCCCGGGCGATGAGCATCCGCTGCACCTCGGACGTGCCCTCGCCGATCTCGAGGATCTTGGCGTCCCGGTAGAAGCGGGCGACGGGGTACTCCTCCATGAAGCCGTTGCCGCCGAAGACCTGTGTCGCGATGCGCGTCGCGGTGACGGCAGCCTCGGTGGACTGCAGCTTGGCGATGGCGGCGGCCTGCTTGACCTCCTTGACCGATCGGCGACCGGCGTGCAGCTCGTCCTTGAGCCAGGCGGCCTTGTACGTGAGCAGGCGCGCGCTCTCGACCATGACGGCGAGGTCGGCGAGCTGGAACGAGACGCCCTGGTTGACCCCGATGGGCCGCCCGAACGCGATGCGCGTCTTCGCGTAGTCGGTGGCCAGCTCGAGGCACGCCTGGGCGCAGCCGAGGGCGAGCGCGGAGATGGCGATGCGGCCGTCGTCGAGGGTCTTGAGAAACTGCTTGAAGCCCTGGCCCTCCTCGCCGAGCAGGTGGTCGGCCGGCACACGAGCGCCCTCGAAGGTGAGGCCGTGGGTGTCCGACACGTGCCAGCCGAGCTTGTGGTACGCCGGCTCGACGACGAAGCCGGGCGTGTCGGAGGGGATCATGACGGCCGAGATCTGCGCCGACCCGTCGGCGTTGGTGCCGGTGCGGGCCGTGACGGTGACGACCGAGGTGATGTCGGTGCCGGAGTTGGTGATGAACGCCTTGGCGCCGCTCACGACCCACTCGTCGCCGTCGCGCACGGCCTTGGTGCGCGTCGCGCCGGCGTCCGAGCCCGCCTCGGGCTCGGTGAGCCCGAAGCCGGCGAGCGCGCGACCGGCCACGAGGTCGGGCAGGAAGCGCTGCTTCTGCTCCTCGGTGCCGTACGTGAGGATCGGGTTGATGCCGAGGCCGACGCCCGCCGAGAGCGTGATCCCGATCGACTGGTCGACGCGCCCGAGCTCCTCGATGGCCACGCAGAGGCTCGTGAAGTCGCCGGCGTCCCCGGCGCCGCCGTACTCCTCCGGCACGACGAGGCCGAAGAGGCCGAGGTCACCCATCTTCGGCACGAGGTCGGTGGGGAAGTACGAGGCTGCGTCCCACTTGGCGATGTGCGGTGCGACCTCCTTCTCGGCGAAGTCGCGGACGACCATGCGGAAGTCCTCGTGGTCTTGGCTGAGCTCGAACATCGCTGTTCTCCTGGAGAAGGTCGGACGCCATCACGCGCTCGTGACGCGTGCTTGACGTTGACGTAAACGTAAAGCACTATCGGGTCCATGACAAGTGCGCCGACGACGTGGACCATCGCGCAGGTGGCCGAGGAGTTCGGCGTCACCCACCGCACGGTCCGCCACTACGAGGACCTCGGCCTCATCACCCCCGAGCGCCGGGGCACCCAGCGCGTCTACCACCGTCGCGACCGCACCCGCCTCGGGCTCATCCTGCGCGGCAAGCGGCTCGGCTTCCCGCTCGAGCAGATCCGCACGATCATCGACCTCTTCGACGCGCCCCGTGGCCGCCGCACGCAGCTCGAGTACGTGCTCGGCCAGATCGACGAGCGCCGTGACGACCTCGAGCAGCGCCTGCGCGACATCCAGGACGCCATCGCCGAGCTCGGCGAGTTCGAGAGGCGCTGCCGCGAGGACCTCGACAAGCTGGCCTGACGACACGCGTGACACGATGGAGCGCATGAGCGCTGAAGAGAAGATCGCGGCCTACGCCCACCCCGAGCGCCTCGTCACGACCGAGTGGCTCGCCGAGCAGATCGCCGCCGGCTCTGTCGGCGGACCCGACGGCATCGTCGTGCTCGAGTCCGACGAGGACGTGCTCCTCTACGCCACCGGCCACGTCCCCGGGGCCCTCAAGATCGACTGGCACGTCGACCTCAACGACCCGGTGACGCGTGACTACGTCGACGGCGCCCGCTTCGCCGAGGTGATGGGCTCGCGCGGCATCAGCCGCGACACGACCGTCGTCATCTACGGCGACAAGAGCAACTGGTGGGCGGCCTACGCCCTGTGGGTCTTCAGCCTCTTCGGCCACGAGGACGTGCGCCTGCTCGACGGCGGGCGCGCGAAGTGGGTCGCCGAGGGTCGCGAGCTGACCCGCGACGTACCGACGCCCGCGGCGGTCGACTACCCCGTCGCCGAGCGCGACGACGCCCCGATCCGCGCCTTCAAGGACGACGTGCTCGCCCACCTCGGCAAGCCCCTCGTCGACGTGCGCTCCCCCGGTGAGTTCTCCGGGGAGCTGCTGCACATGCCCGACTACCCCCAGGAGGGCGCGATGCGCGGCGGGCACATCCCCGGCGCGAAGTCGGTGCCCTGGGCTCGGGCGGCCAACGACGACGGCACCTTCCGCTCGCGCGAGGAGCTCGAGGCGATCTACCTCACGGAGCAGGGCCTCGCCCCCACCGACGACGTGGTCGCCTACTGCCGCATCGGCGAGCGGTCGTCACACACGTGGTTCGTGCTGACCCACCTGCTGGGCTTCGAGGCCGTGCGCAACTACGACGGCTCGTGGACCGAGTGGGGCAACTCCGTGCGCGTCCCGATCGAGAAGTGAGTCGGCGGTCCCCGTGAGCGACACACCCCTCCCCCCGTCCCTCGCCGAGATCGCCGAGGACTTCCGGTCGGCGACCAACGACCTCAAGCTCCAGCTGCTGCTCGAGTTCAGCGACGAGCTGCCCGGCCTCCCCGAGCGCTACGTCGGCCACCTCGACCAGCTCGAGCGGGTCGACGAGTGCCAGTCACCGCTCTTCCTCACCGTCGAGGTCGACGACGGCGACGCGCTCGACGCGCGCGCCGTCCACCTCTTCTTCGACGCACCCGCCGAGGCGCCCACGACCCGCGGCTTCGCCGGCATCCTGCACGAGGGCCTCGACGGCCTCACGGCGGCCGAGGTGCTCGCCGTCCCCGACGACGCGCCCATGCGCTTCGGCCTCGCCGAGGCCGTGTCCCCGCTGCGCATGCGCGGCATGGTCGCCATGCTCGCCCGGATCAAGCGCCAGGTCCGCGCCAGGACCGCCACCGCCTGACGTGGTCCCCCGCTCGCTACGTCACTGACCCGGAGAACGGGTCACTGACGTAGCCGCCGGCCCCTCCGCGCGGAGGACCGCTACGTCACTGACCCGGAAAACGGGTCACTGACGTAGCCGCCGGCCCCTCCCCGCGGAGGACCGCTACGTCACTGACCCGGAGAACGGGTCAGTGACGCATGGGCGGAGGCCACTGCTGTCCACAGGGGCCGGCTCGACCGGTCGTCGAGTGTCGGAGGTCGCTGCCATCGTCAGCCCATGGACGCCGAGGACGCGCAGCCCGACTGGTCGGACCACTCGCTGGCCGGGAGGTTCGTGGTCCGCGTGCGCCGCCTGGCCGACCTCAGCCAGCGCGACCTCGCTCGCCGGGTCGGGTCCTCCCAGTCGGCCATCGGCCGGCTCGAGCAGGGGCTCACGCGGGTCGACCTCGAGTCCTTCGCCTCCGTGCTGTCCTTCGCGGGGCTCCGGCTCGTGGTCGTCGACGAGAACGGCCGGTCGGTGCGGCCGGTGCCGGCCGACGCGGTCCGCGACAACCAGGGCCGACGGTTCCCGGCGCACCTCGACGTGGCGCCGCCGGACGAGGTGCCCCGGGAGCGCTGGGCCTTCCCCCGCTACGACCGGGAACCGGCGCGGGGGTGGTACCGCCACCGGGCGCGACGGGACGCGTCCGCCCCCACCGCTCGCGCGGAGGCCGCTGACTCCTCGTCGGTCGCTGGGCGGGAACGGCCGGCCGACCACCCGACCGAGGCACAGCTCGCGCTGCGCCGCCGGCTGATGCGCGGCCCGCAGCCCCGCGTGTCGGCGGCACCGGGACCCGACATCGAGTGCTGGTGCCCGGACGCGTGCTTCGAGGAGCTGTGCGTGCGGGAGTGCGAGTGCCAGTGAGAGCCGCGCCGGGGGTGGCACGCCCTGCGGCGACCGTCAGTTGACGGGGCCGTCGCCGCCGAGGTCGTCGGTGTCGCGGAAGTAGGTCTTCTTGGCCCGGAGCCCACGGTTGGCCAGCCAGGTGAGCGCCCAGAGCACGACCCCGAGGGCGAGCAGCCCGCCACCGATCCGGTAGTGCTCCGCGGGCCGGCCCGACAGCGGCAGGACGAGGAAGAAGCAGGCGACGGCGCCGATGATGGGCAGCGCCGAGGGCGTGACGAAGTGGTCGCTCCTCTGCGGATCACGGCGGAGCACGAGCACGACGATGTTGACGATCGTGAAGACGCCGAGCAGCAGCAGCGACGTGGTGCCGCCGAGGGCCGAGACCGCGTCCTCGCTGGCGCCCGAGACGTAGACGATGAGCCCGAACGCGAGCAGCGTGGTGAAGACGATGGCGGCCCACGGGGTGCGGCGTCGGGCGTGCACCCGCCCGAGGAACCGCGGCAGCACCTCCTGGCGGCTCATCCCGTAGAGGAGCCGTGAGGCCATCAGCATGTTGATGAGCGCCGAGTTCGCGACGGCGAACATCGAGATGAAGGGCAGGAGGTCCTTGATGGGGACCCCCGGCGCGGCCCGCTCGACGACGGTCACGAGCGGGGTGTCGCTCGCCGCCAGGTCCCCGACGGGCACGATCGCGACCGCGCACAGCGACACGAGCACGTAGATGACACCGGTGATCCCGATGCCCGTGATCATCATCCGCGGGAAGGTGCGCACCGGGTCCTTCGTCTCCTCGGCCATGTTGACCGAGTCCTCGAAGCCGACCATGGCGAAGAACGCGAGCGACGTGGCGGCGGTGACGGCGAAGAACGTCGACTTGTCGCTCGGCGACTCGAAGATCATCGTCCGCGAGAAGTCACCCTTGCCGGCGAAGATCGCGAAGAAGCCGACGAAGATGACGAGCAGCAGTCCGGAGAGCTCGACGAGCGTCAGCACGATGTTGGCCTTGACGCTCTCGCCCACTCCCCGGAGGTTGACGAGGGCCACGAGTGCCATGAACCCGAGGGCGATGCCCATGATCAGGGTCGCGTTGCCGTCGTCGAGCCCGAAGCCCTTGGCGAGGTTCGACGCGAACGCCCGCGACGCCGTCGAGGCGGACGTGATGCCCGAGCACATGACGGTGAAGGCGACGATGAACGTCAGGAAGTGGATCCCGAACGCCTTGTGCGTGTACAGCGCCGCACCCGCGGCCTGCGGGTACTTCGTGACGAGCTCGAGGTAGCTGAAGGCCGTCACCATCGCGATGGCGAAGGCCACGATGAACGGCGCCCACGCCGCCCCGCCGACCTCGGCCGCCACGTCACCCGTCAGGGCGTAGACGCCGGTCCCGAGGATGTCGCCGACGATGAAGAGCAGGAGCAGCCCTGGCCCCATGACCCGTTTCAGCTCGCCGCTCTCGGTCGTCCCCTGTTCCTCTGCAACCTGTGACATGGCCACCACCCTGTCCCACAACGGATCCCACGGCAACGGGTGGCAACGGCCTGACGCCTCGCCGGCGTCAGCCTCCGACGCGGGTGCGCACCTCGTAGAGCTCCGGGAAGAACGTCAGGTCGAGCGCGCGCCGCAGGAAGTCGACGCCGGTCGAGCCGCCGGTCCCGGTCTTCTGCCCGATGGTGCGCTGCACGACCTGCAGGTGCCGGAAACGCCACTGCTGGAAGTTGTCCTCGAGGTCGACGAGCTCCTCGCACGTCTCGTAGACACCCCAGTGCTCGGCCGGCTCGGCGTAGACGCCGGCGAAGACGTCGACGAGACCGTCGTGCAGACGGTAGGGCTGGCTCCAGTCACGGTCGAGCAGCTCGGCCGGGACGGCATACCCCCGCCGCCCGAGGTAGGCGAGGAACTCGTCGTAGAGGCTCGGTTCGCGCAGCAGCTCGTCGAGCGCGGACCGCGCTCCGTCGTCGTGCGAGAAGACCGCCACCATGTCGGCGTTCTTGTTGCCGAGGAGGAACTCGACCTCGCGGTACTGGGCGGACTGGAAGCCCGAGCTCGCGGCGAGGAAGGGGCGGATCTGCGCGTACTCGCTCGGGGTGAGCGTCGCGAGGACCGACCACTGGTCGGTGAGGGTGTGCTGGATGTGCTTGACGCGGGCCAGGCGCTTGAGGGCGGGTGCCAGCTCGTCGTCCTTGAGCAGGCTTCTGGCAGAACGGAGCTCGTGGATCAGCAGCTTCAGCCAGAGCTCCGAGGTCTGGTGCTGGATGATGAAGAGCAGCTCGTCGTGCTGGGCCGGTTCGCTGAGCGGCCGCTGCGCGCTGAGCAGCGTGTCGAGCTGGAGGTAGTCGCCGTAGGACATCTTGCGCGTGAAGTCGCGCTGGATGCCCTCCTCGAGGTCGCGCCTGCTGCGCCGGTCGTCCGTGGCCATGGCTGCGATCCTAGGCCGCCACGTAGGGGCTAGGACCGGGGGCGGGGGCGCAGCTGCACGAGGTGCGACACGACCCCGGGGATCCAGCCCGTCTCGCCGCGCATCCAGCGCGCGCCGACGAGGTTGTGCGGCACGACCACGGTGTCGGCGCGGGCCGCGACGAGACCGAGGTCGGTGCCGAAGACGTCGGTGACGACCGCCCAGTCGCGGGCGCTGTGGCGCGCCAGGTGCTCGCCGATCGCGACGGCATACGTCTCGACGATGACGTCGGGGCCTTCACCGGAGCCGCCCTCGGCCGACCAGCGGCGGTACGCCGTGTCGAAGTGCGCGCCGATGGAGGCGAGGTCGTCGACGTCGACCCCCTCGCCGGACGCGTGCTGCAGGGCGGCCTCGATGCGGGCGCGCTCGGCGTCACCCAGCGGCACGGCCACGGGGCGTCCGGTGTGGCCCGCCTCGTCGCCGTCGGAGGTGTCGCCGTCGTCCGAGCCGTCGACGACGCCCTCGTTCACGTCGGTCGGCGCGGCGGAGTCGTCCTTGCCCTTGCGCGAGAACAGTCCCATGCCAGCCAATCTAGTGGCTCCGCGCCGACCGGCGTCAGGTCAGCCGAAGGTGTCGGGGTCGGGCCCGGTGCGGGTGCCCCGGTCGAGGCCCTCGAGGGCCGCGAGGTCGTCGGCGCCGAGCGAGAAGCCGAAGATCTCGTAGTTCTCGGCGATGCGGGCCGGGGTGACCGACCGGGTGAGCACGACGTTGCCGAGCTCGACGTGCCAGCGCAGCACGAGCTGGGCGGCCGAGACGCCGTGCTTCGTGGCGAGCTGCACGACGACGGGGTCCTCGAGCAGCCCGGCGCGCACGGCGAGCGGGCTCCAGGCCTCGGTGACGATGCCGTGCTCGGCGTGGAACGCGCGCAGCTCGCGCTGCTGGAGGTACGGGCTCAGCTCGATCTGGTTGATCGAGGGCAGCACGCCGGTCTCGTCGAGCAGGCGCTGCAGGTGCGGCACCTGGAAGTTGCAGACGCCGACCGAGCGGACCCGGCCCTCGCGCTGCAGCTCGAGCATGGCCTTCCACGCGTCGACGTAGGCGTCCTGCTCCGGCGCCGGCCAGTGGATGAGGTAGAGGTCGAGCACGTCGATGCCGAGCCGGCCCATCGAGGCGTCGAAGGCCGCGGGGACGTTCGTGTGGTCGTCGTTCCAGACCTTCGTCGTGACGAAGACGTCGTCGCGGTCGACGGAACCGGAGGCGAGGACGCGGCCGACGCCCTCCTCGTTGCCGTAGATGCGGGCCGTGTCGATGTGGCGGTAGCCGATCTCGAGGGCACGGCCGACGGCCGCGTCGACCTCTGCGTCCGGGACCTCCCAGACGCCGAAGCCGAGCTGCGGGACGGCGAGACCGGGGGTGGTGGCGTGGCCGAGGGCGAGCGTGGGGACTGACTGGTGTGTCGTCATGCTCCTCACGCTAGGTCGGCGGTCGCCCCGGCGATGTGCGCGACCTCACTCTGAGACGCCCGGGAATACGCGCGAGGAGCCCGATTCGACGCCACGTCAGCCCGATAGAGTCCGCTCCATGGCATCCATTCGCAAGGTCCTGATCGCAAATCGTGGTGAGATCGCCGTCCGCATCGCGCGGGCCTGCACCGACAGCGGCATCACGTCCGTGGCGGTCTACGCCGATCCCGACCGGGATGCCCTCCACGTCAAGGTCGCCGACGAGGCCTACTCCCTCGGCGGTTCGACGCCGGGCGAGAGCTACCTCGTCCAGGAGAAGCTGCTCGAGGTCGCCCGCCAGGCCGGCGCCGACGCGGTCCACCCCGGCTACGGCTTCCTCGCCGAGAACGCCTCCTTCGCGCAGGCCGTGCTCGACGCCGGGCTCGTGTGGATCGGCCCGGGGCCCGACGCCATCGACTCCCTCGGCGACAAGGTCAAGGCCCGCCACATCGCCACCAAGGCCGGCGCACCACTCGTGCCGGGCACCAAGGACCCGGTCTCCGGCGCCGACGAGGTCGTCGCCTTCGCGACCGAGCACGGGCTGCCCGTCGCCATCAAGGCGGCCTACGGCGGCGGTGGCCGCGGCCTCAAGGTCGCCCGCACCATCGAGGAGATCCCCGACCTCTACGACTCCGCCGTCCGCGAGGCCGTGACGGCCTTCGGCCGCGGCGAGTGCTTCGTCGAGCGCTTCCTCGACCACCCCCGGCACGTCGAGACCCAGTGCCTCGCGGACCAGCACGGCAACGTCGTCGTCGTCTCGACGCGTGACTGCTCGCTCCAGCGGCGCAACCAGAAGCTCGTCGAGGAGGCCCCGGCGCCGTTCCTCACCGAGGCGCAGCACACCGAGATCCTCCGCGCGAGCAAGGCGATCCTCAAGGAGGCCGGCTACGTCGGCGCCGGCACCTGCGAGTTCCTCGTCGGGCCTGCCGGCGACATCAGCTTCCTCGAGGTCAACACGCGCCTGCAGGTCGAGCACCCCGTGACCGAGGAGGTCACCGGCATCGACCTCGTGCGCGAGCAGTTCCGCATCGCGGACGGCGAGTCGCTCGACTACGGCGACCCGGAGCCGCACGCCCACTCGATCGAGTTCCGCATCAACGGCGAGGACGCCGGCCGCGGCTTCCTCCCCGCTCCCGGCACCGTGACCCGGATGGTCGTGCCGCACGGCCCCGGCGTGCGCTGGGACGCCGGCATCGTCGAGGGCGACACCGTCGCCGGCGCCTTCGACTCGATGATCGCCAAGCTCGTGGTCACCGGCCGAACTCGGCAGCAGGCCATCGAGCGGGCCCGCCGCGCGCTCGCCGAGCTGACGATCGAGGGCATGCCGACCGTCGTGCCCTTCCACCGCGCGGTCGTCTCCGACCCGGCCTTCGCACCCACCGACGGCAGCCCCTTCACCATCCACACCCGCTGGATCGAGACCGAGTGGGACAACACCGTCGAGCCGTATGCCGGCGGCGCGGCCGATGCGCCCGAGGCGCAGGAGCGCCAGACGCTCGTCGTCGAGGTCGGCGGCAAGCGCCTCGAGGTGTCGCTGCCCGGAGGTCTGTCGCTCGGCGGCGGCGGCGCGTCGGCCAGGAAGAAGGCGCCCAAGCGTTCCGGCGGCGGCAGGTCCGGGGGCGCGGCCTCCGGTGACTCGCTCACCGCCCCGATGCAGGGCACCATCGTCAAGATCGCCGTCGAGGACGGCGCCACCGTGGCGGCCGGCGACCTCGTGATCGTCCTCGAGGCGATGAAGATGGAGCAGCCGATCACCGCGCACAAGGCCGGGGTCGTCTCCGGCCTGACGGCGACCGTCGGTGAGACGGTCGCCTCGGGCGCCGTGCTCGCCGAGATCACCGACGCCGAGGGCTGAGACCCGCAGCACGCCCGAGGGCCGACCCGCCGCACGGCGGGTCGGCCCTCGTCGTCCCGGGGTTCCGTGGCCGGGTCAGCCCTGCTTGGCCGGCGGGTCGCCGAGCGTGATGTCGCCGCCCGCGCCTGGAAGGTTCGGGTTCGGCGTGCCGGGCAGGACAGGCTCGCTCGCCGGCTCGGTGGCCGGCGGGATCTCCGACGGCCCCGCGGTGTCGTCGGGCGGCAGCCCGAGGGTCTCCTTGAGCTTGTCGGTGCCCTGGTCGATCTTGTCGGCGTACTTACCGCCCGTGCGCTCGTTGATGAGCTCCTCGGCCTTGTCGATGCCCTGCTGGGCCTGGTCGGGATGACCCGTGACGAAGTCCTTGGCCTTCTGGATCCAGTCGCTCATACCTTGTGCCTCCACGATGCCAACCGGTCGGGGCGCCGGTCGACCCGGCTACGCCCCGACGTGACGGCGACGCCGCCACGGGCTCGACGCTACGCCTCTGGCACACTGCTGGGGTGCTGCCGACCCTGACGAGCCTGCCGACCGCGGACCCCGGCCCGGTCCTCAACCCGACGAACCTGCTCATCCTGCTCGTCGTCGGTGCCGTGCTCTACCCGCTGCAGAAGAAGCTGCGGGAGGCCGTCTCGCGCCGGCGCCGCGAGCGTTGGGCCGAGGAGGACCGGCTCGCCGAGCTGGAGCGGCGCGACGCGTCCGGCGAGGGGCCTGCTCAGTCCGACTGATGCAGCTGGCGCGCCGCCTCGGCGATCGAGCCGGACAGCGACGGGTAGACCGTGATGGTGCTCGACACCTGGTCGACGCCGAGCCGGTTCTGCACGGCGAGCGCGACCGGGAAGATCAGCTCCGACGCCTTGGGCGCGACGACGACTCCACCGAGCACGGTGCCGTGACCCTTGCGACAGAAGAGCTTGACGAAGCCCTCGGAGATGCCCTGCATCTTGGCCCGCGGGTTGCGGGCGAGCGGAAGCGTGACCGACTCCACGTCGGGTGACTCGTCGGCGGCGTTCTGGCTGATGCCGACGGTCGCGATCTCGGGCTCGGTGAAGATGTTCGCGGCCACGCCGCGCACGTTGAGGGGCGCGACCGCGTCACCGAGGGCGTGCCACATGGCGATGCGGCCCTGCATGGCGGCCACCGAGGCGAGGGGCAGCACGCCGGTGCAGTCGCCCGCGGCGTAGATGCCGCCGGCCGAGGTGCGCGACACGCGGTCGACCTGGACGTGGCCCGCCGGGCCCAGCTCGACGCCGGCCTCCTCGAGGCCCAGGCCGGCGGTGTTCGGCACCGAGCCGACGGCGAGCAGGGCGTGCGAGCCCTCGACGGTGCGCCCGTCGACGAGGGTGACGACGACGCCGTCGGCGGTGCGCTCGACGGAGGCCGCACGGGACTTGTTCAGCACCTCCATGCCGCGCTTGCGGAAGACGTCCTCGATGACCGTGGCGGCGTCCGCGTCCTCACCGGGCAGCACCCGGTCGCGGGAGGAGACGAGCACGACCTCGGAGCCGAGGCCGAGGTAGGCCTGCGCGAGCTCGGCGCCCGTGACGCCGGACCCGATGACGACGATGCGCTCCGGCAGCTCCTCGAGGGAGTAGATCTGCTGCCACGTGAGGATGCGCTCGCCGTCGGGGCGCATGGTGTCCATGACGCGCGGGGCCGCGCCGGTCGCGACGAGCACGACGTCGGCGCGCAGCTCGTGCCTGGTGCCGTCGGGCAGCTCGGCCACGACGAGGTCGCGGGCGGCCACCCGGGCCGACCCGCGCAGCACCGTCACGCCGACCTGCTCGAGGCTGCCCTGGATGTCGGAGCTCTGGGCGGCAGCGAGCTCGAGGATGCGGCCGTTGACCGTGTGCGCCTGGGCGACGGCGTCGGACACCTCGTCGCCGTCGTCGTCCTGCAACCGCACCCCGAGCGAGGACGCGACCTCGAAGTCCGACATGTAGTCGGCGGTCGCGATGAGGGCCTTGCTCGGCACGCAGTCGGTGAGCACCGCGGCGCCGCCGATGCCGTCTCGCTCGACGATGGTGACCTGCGCCCCCAACTGGGCCGCCACGAGGGCCGCCTCGTAGCCACCGGGGCCGCCGCCGATGATGACAACGGAAGTCTCGCGCGTGATCACGGGCTCCATCCAACCATCCCGGCACGACCCGCCCCGAACCCGGCGGCGAGCGTGCCCAGCCGCGGGGCACCTCGCTAGAGTCCTGAGCGTGACCAGTACCCAGCGTGATCTCAGCGACCCGTCCACCGACCCCTTCCAGGCCGCGGCCGATGCAGCCGCCGTCATCGCCGAGCGCACCGGCGCCCCGCGCCACGACGTCGCGCTCGTGCTCGGCTCCGGCTGGGGCCAGACCGCCGACCTCATCGGCGAGACGCTCGCGACGGTCGACAACGCCGACGTCCCCGGGTTCCACGCCGCCGCCGTGGCCGGTCACTCGGGCAGCATGCGCTCGGTCGCGATCGGCGACACAGGTCGGCGCGCCCTCGTCTTCGGCACCCGCACCCACTTCTACGAGGGCCGCGGCGTGCGCTCCGTCGTCCACGGCGTCCGCACCGCCAAGGCTGCCGGTGCGACGACGATCGTGCTGACGAACGGATGCGGCGGGCTGAACCCCGCGTGGTCACCCGGCACGCCCGTGCTGATCCGCGACCACATCAACCTGACGGCCCACTCCCCCGTCGAGGGCGCGAACTTCGTCGACCTCACCGACCTCTACACGCCGCGCCTGCGCGAGCTCGCCCGCGAGGTCGACCCGGGCCTCGACGAGGGCGTCTACGTCCAGTTCCGCGGGCCGCACTACGAGACCCCGGCGGAGGTGCAGATGGCCAAGGTGCTCGGGGGCGACCTCGTCGGCATGTCGACGACCCTCGAGGCCATCGCCGCCCGCCAGGTCGGGCTCGACGTGCTCGGCATCTCGCTCGTGACCAACCTCGCCGCCGGCATCTCGGACTCACCCCTCAGCCACGCGGAGGTCCTCGAGGCCGGCCAGCTCGCGGCCGAGCGATGCGGGCGCCTGCTCGCCGACGTCGTGGGCCGCCTCGCATGACGGCCACCGACACGACCGACGTGCTCCTGGCAGCCGCACGGGCCTGGCGCGACGACGACCCCGACCCGACGACCCGGGCCGAGCTCGACACGCTCCTCACGGCCGCGACGGACGGCGACGAGGCGGCGCGTGCCGACCTCGCCGACCGGATGTCGGGTCTGCTCGAGTTCGGCACGGCCGGGCTGCGCGGCGCCCTCGGCGCCGGGCCCAACCGGATGAACCGCAGCGTCGTCATCCGCGCGGCGGCCGGCCTGACGGCATACCTCAAGGACGAGGGCGGGGTGGGCGAGAAGCCGTGCGTCGTCATCGGTTTCGACGCCCGCTACAACTCCGACGTGTTCGCGCGCGACACGGCCGCGGTCGTCGTGGCCGCCGGCGGGCGCGCCCTGCTGCTCCCCGCGCCGCTGCCGACCCCCGTGCTCGCATTCGCGATCCGCCACGTGGGCGCCGACGCCGGCGTCATGGTGACGGCGAGCCACAACCCCCCGCAGGACAACGGTTACAAGGTCTACCTCGGCGACGGCAGCCAGATCGTGCCGCCCGTCGACGCGCAGATCGCCGCCCACATCGACCGCGTCGAGCGGGTGGCCGAGGTGCCGCGCGCCCCGGAGGGCTGGGAGACGCTCGGCGACAACCTGCTGGAGGACTACGTCGACGCCGTCGCGACCGTCGTCGACCCGAGCTCCCCGCGCGACCTGCGCATCGTGCACACGAGCCTGCACGGCGTCGGCCACGGCACCGTGCACGCCGCCTTCCTCCGCGCCGGCTTCGAGGCGCCCGTCGCCGTCGACGAGCAGGCCGTGCCCGACCCCGACTTCCCGACCGTCGCCTTCCCCAACCCCGAGGAGAAGGGCGCCATCGACCTCGCCCTGGCCCGGGCGCGCGCGGTGGGCTGCGACCTCGTCATCGCCAACGACCCGGATGCCGACCGGTGCGCGGCCGCCGTGCTCGACCCGGCGCTCGGCGACTGGCGGATGCTGCGCGGCGACGAGGTGGGCGCGCTGCTCGGCGCGCACGTCGTGAGCCGCGGTGTCGGCCGGCGCGACGTCTTCGCCAACTCCATCGTCTCCTCGCGGCTGCTGGCCTCGATCGCGGCGGCGGCCGGGGTCGCCCACGAGGAGACCCTGACCGGCTTCAAGTGGATCTCGCGCGTCGACCGCCTGCGCTACGGCTACGAGGAGGCGCTCGGCTACTGCGTGGCCCCGCAGCTCGTCCGCGACAAGGACGGCGTGAGCGCCGCCCTGCTGCTCGCCGAGCTGGCCGCCACGCTCAAGGCCCAGGGGCGGTCCCTGACCGACCTGCTCGACGACCTCGCCGTCGAGCACGGCGTGCACGCGACCGACTCGTTCTCGGTGCGCGTCTCGGACCTCGCCCAGACCGACGCCCTGATGGGCCGGCTGCGCGCGAACCCGCCGGTCTCCGTCGCCGGCATCGACGTCGAGCGCACCGACGACCTCAGCCGCGGCGACGGCGGCCTCCCGCCCACCGAGGGCCTGCGCCACCACCTCGTCGACCGCTCGCGCATCATCGTGCGCCCCAGCGGCACCGAGCCGAAGGTGAAGGTCTACCTCGAGGTCATCGAGCCCGTGGCCGGGCCGGCCGGCCTGTCGGAGGCTCGCGCGGTCGCCGAGACCCGGCTCGCGGCCATCCGCGCCGACCTCGAGCGGCTCACCGCGCTCTGAGCCGCCGGCCGGGCCCGCCGCGCGGGCCCGGCCGGCGGGGCGCCACCCTGCGCGCGAGCCCGGTCGGCACCCTCAGGCGACGAAGGTGCCGATGACGAAGAAGGCGAGGCCGGCGGCGAGCAGCCCGACCGACACGGGGTCCCAGGCCCGCGTGGCGATGCTCGGCGTGCGGCCGTCCTTGCGCCGGCGGTCGGCCGCCATGCGCGCCTCGACCTCGGCGGCGACGACCTGGGCCTCGACCTTGGGCCTGGCCGGCGTCTCGGACGTGCCCTTGCCGCGCACCTTGTTGGCCGGCGCGGTGAGCAGGTTGCGGCCGTAGCGGGGACGCCCCGGGTCGGCCGGCACGCCCCACGCGGTGTAGCGGCGGCCGTCGGCGACCAGCTCGAGCGCCCAGCGCGAGCGCACCTCGGTGATGGCCGGCCAGGTCAGCTCGACGACGCGCATCGGGTTGACGAGCCGGATGCCCTCGGGGTGGATGACGACCGCTGGGCGCACGACGAAGAGCCAGAGCAGCACGAGCGCGAGCACGACCGTCGAGATGAGCGCCCAGCTGCGCGGCGAGGTGAGCAGCGCGGGCACGATCAGGCCGAGCCCGGCGAGCCCGCCGACGACCCCGACGAGGACGGCGGAGCCGGGTCGCAGCGTGCGCGAGGCGGCGCCGCCCGGGTCGGCGGGCGACGACGCCGGCGAGGGCGTGGACGGCGGCGTGGGCGGCGGCGTGGGCGGCTCGGTGGTCACCGCCCGAGCCTCTCACGCGGCGCAGGCCCCCTCACCGGGCGGCTACACTCCCGTGGTGACTGTTAGCACGACGATGCCTACCGCGCAGGACCTGACCGCGCAGGCGCGCGACGTCCTCGGGGTCTCACGCCTCACCAACCACGCCCTGACGACGTGGCTGCACGGCCTCCCCGGCGTCGACCAGGTCGGCTGCGAGGCCCGGGCCGCCGGCCTGGCCACCCGCTCGATCAAGACGACGAGCAAGGCGTGGGCGATCGACACCGCCATCGGCATGATCGACCTGACGACCCTCGAGGGCTCCGACACGGTCGGCAAGGTCCGCTCGCTCTGCGCCAAGGCCCTCGTCCCGGACCCGAGCGACCCCACGACGCCGCGGCCCGCCGCGATCTGCGTCTACGGCGACATGGTCGGCACGGCGAAGGCCGCCCTCGGTGACAGCGGCATCCACGTCGCCGCCGTCGCGACCGCGTTCCCGTCGGGCCGCGCGAGCATGCCGGTCAAGCTCGCCGACACCCGCGACGCCGTCGAGGCCGGGGCCGACGAGATCGACATGGTCATCGACCGGGGCGCGTTCCTCGCCGGCGACTACCTCACCGTCTTCAACCAGATCGCCGCCGTGAAGCAGGCCTGCGGCGCCGCCCACCTCAAGGTCATCATGGAGACCGGCGAGCTCGTGACCTACGACAACGTGCGCCGTGCCTCGTTCCTCTCGATGCTCGCCGGCGGCGACTTCATCAAGACCTCGACCGGCAAGGTGCAGCCCGCAGCCACCCTTCCCGTCACGCTCGTCATGCTCGAGGCCGTGCGTGACTGGCGCGACCTGACCGGCGTGCAGGTCGGCGTCAAGCCGGCCGGTGGCATCAAGACGACGAAGGACGCCATCAAGTACCTCGTCATGGTGAGCGAGATCGCCGGCGAGGACTGGCTGACCCCGCAGTGGTTCCGCTTCGGCGCCTCGAGCCTGCTCAACGACCTGCTCCTGCAGCGCCAGAAGCTCTCGACCGGCGTCTACTCCGGCGCCGACTACGTCACGATCGACTGACCGCCCGCGCCCGCCTCCCGGCGACGCACACCCGCGACCTCCACCCGCGCCCACGAAAGACACGCTGATGCCCACCTTCGAGTACGCCCCCGCCCCGGAGTCTCGGGCCGTCGTCACGATCGAGAAGTCCTACGGGCTCTTCGTCGACGGCGCCTTCACCCGCCCCAAGGCGACGTTCCCGACGATCAACCCGGCCGACGAGACGGTGCTCGCAGAGGTCAGCCAGGCGAGCGCGAAGGACGTCGACAAGGCGGTCGCCGCCGCGCGCCGCGCCTTCGACGGCGTCTGGGGCCGGATGAGCGGCGCCGAGCGCGGCAAGTACCTCTTCCGGATCGCCCGCATCCTGCAGGAGCGCGCCCGCGAGTTCGCCGTGCTCGAGAGCCTCGACAACGGCAAGCCGATCAAGGAGACCCGCGACTTCGACGTCCCCACGGCCGCCGCGCACTTCTTCTACCACGCGGGCTGGGCCGACAAGCTCGAGTATGCCGGCCTCAGCACCCCGGGTGAGGCCCCCGCCCGCCCGCACGGGGTCGTCGGCCAGATCATCCCCTGGAACTTCCCGCTGCTCATGCTCGCGTGGAAGGTCGCCCCGGCCCTCGCCACCGGCAACACCGTGGTGCTCAAGCCCGCCGAGACGACGCCGCTCAGCGCCCTGCTCTTCGCCGAGGTCTGCCAGCAGGCCGACCTGCCGGCCGGCGTCGTCAACATCGTGACGGGCGACGGCCGCACAGGCCAGGCGCTCGTCGAGCACCCCGACGTCGACAAGATCGCCTTCACCGGCTCGACGGACGTCGGCAAGACGATCGCCCGCTCGATCGCCGGCACGAGCAAGAAGGCGACCCTCGAGCTCGGCGGCAAGGCCGCGAACATCATCTTCGACGACGCGCCCATCGACCAGGCCGTCGAGGGCATCGTCGGGGGCATCTTCTTCAACCAGGGGCAGGTCTGCTGCGCCGGCTCACGCCTGCTCGTGCAGGAGAACGTGCACGACCAGGTCGTCGCCCGGCTCAAGCGCCGGCTCCAGACGCTCCGCGTCGGCGACCCCCTCGACAAGAACAGCGACCTCGGCGCGATCAACTCCCGCGAGCAGCTCGACCGCATCACGACGCTCGTCGACGCCGGCGTCGCCGAGGGCGCGGAGCGCTGGAGCCCGGCCTGCACGCTGCCGGCCAAGGGCTTCTGGTTCCCACCGACCCTGCTCACCGGCGTCTCGCAGACGCACCGCGTGGCGACGGAGGAGATCTTCGGCCCGGTGCTGACCGTGCTGACCTTCCGCACGCCCCAGGAGGCGGTCGCGAAGGCGAACAACACGGCATACGGCCTCTCCGCGGGCGTGTGGACCGAGAAGGGCTCGCGCATCCTCTGGATGGCCGACCACCTCAAGGCCGGCGTCGTCTGGGCCAACACCTTCAACCGCTTCGACCCGAGCTCGCCGTTCGGCGGCTACAAGGAGTCCGGCTACGGCCGCGAGGGCGGCCGCCACGGGCTCGAGGCGTACCTGACCACTGCACCTGCGACCCTGACGGGAGCCGCCCGATGAGCCGCCTCGACGTGCGCAAGACCTACAAGCTCTACATCGGCGGGAAGTTCCCCCGCAGCGAGTCGGGCCGGTCCTACGAGGTCGTCTCGGCCTCGGGCCAGTTCCTCGCCAACGCCGCGATGGGCTCGCGCAAGGACGTGCGTGACGCCGTCGTCGCCGCCCGCGCCGCGCAGCCCGGGTGGGCGGGAGCGACCGCGTTCAACCGCGGCCAGGTGCTCTACCGCGTGGCCGAGGTGCTCGAGGGCCGGCGCGCGCAGTTCGTCGAGGAGGTCGGCGCCGCCGAGGGCCTCACCGCCCGCGCGGCGTCCGTCGTCGTCGACGCCGCGGTCGACCGCGTCGTCTGGTATGCCGGATGGACCGACAAGATCGCGCAGGTGCTCGGCAACCTCAACCCGGTCGCCGGCCCCTACTTCAACGTGTCGGCCCCCGAGCCGACCGGCGTCGTGGGCGTCCTTGCGCCGCAGGCCTCCTCGCTGCTCGGCCTCGTGTCGGTCGTCGCCCCCGTCATCGCGACGGGCAACACCGCGGTCGTGGTGACGTCGGCCGACCGTCCGCTGCCGGCCGTGACGTTCGGTGAGGTGCTCGCCACCTCCGACGTGCCCGGTGGCGTCGTCAACCTCATCACGGCCCGCACCGCGGAGGTCGCCTCGTGGCTCGCGTCGCACCGCGACGTCAACGCCATCGACCTCGCCGGTGCGGCCGGTGCCGACGGCGTCGACTGGGCGGCCCTCGAGGCCGACGCGGCCGGCAACCTCAAGCGCGTGCTGCGCCCGGCGCTGCAGGACGGCGCCGCGGTCGAGCCCGACTGGACCGCCGACCCGGGCCTCGGCCGGATCCGCGCCTTCGTCGAGACGAAGACCGTCTGGCACCCCAAGGGCCTCTGACCGGTGACCGCTGCGGACGGCTCCGGCGCTGGTGCCGCTGACCGGCACCGGGGCCGGGTCATCCTGCTCACCGGCCCGTCGGGCGCGGGCAAGAGCCGGCTCTCGGCCCGGCTGAGCGCCGCCCACGGTTGGCCGGTCGTGCGCCTCGACGACTTCTACCGCGAGGCCGACGACCCGGCCCTGCCGCGCTCACCGCTCGGCATCCCGGACTGGGACCACGCGGACTCGTGGCACGCCGAAGCAGCCGTCGCCGCCCTGCGCGCCCTCGTCGACGACGGACGCGTCGACGTGCCGGTCTACGACATCGGGGCCTCCCGCGTCACCGGCCACCACGTCGTCACCGCCGGCCCGACCGACTACGTGCTCGCCGAGGGCCTCTTCGCCGGACGCCTCGTCGACGACCTGCGTGCTGAGGGCCTGCTCGCCGACGCCCTGTGCGTGCGCCAGAACCGCACGCTGACCGCCGTGCGACGCTTCGTGCGCGACCTCTCCGAGCGCCGCAAGCCGCCGCACATCCTGCTCCGCCGCGGCCTCGCGCTCTGGCGCGACGAGCCGCACGTCATCGCGCAGGCGCAGGCGCACGGCGCCCGCTGCATCCACCCACGTGAGGCCGAGCGGGAGCTGGAGGCGCTCGTGCACTCCGCCGCTACGCGGGGCTGACGACCCCGCCCGACACGCCCTCCCCCGCCGCGCCGCCGGACAGGGCGGCATACCCGGGCTTGATGACGTCGTCGATGAGGGCGAGGCGCTCGTCGAAGGGGATGAACGCCGACTTCATGGCGTTGATCGTCACCCACCGCAGGTCGTCGAGCGACCAGCCGGCCTCGTCGCGCAGCAGCTCGGCCTCGCGGCTCATCGTCGTGCCGCTCATCAGCCGGTTGTCGGTGTTGAGGGTGACGCGGAAGCGCAGTCGCCGCAGCAGGGTGATCGGGTGCAGCGCGATGGAGGGCGCGGCCGAGGTCTGCAGGTTGCTGCTCGGGCACATCTCGAGCGGGATGCGCTTGTCGCGCACGTAGGCCGCGAGCCGGCCCAGGCGCACCCGGTCGAGCTCGAGGGCGGTCAGGGCGTCGGCGTCGTGCTTGTGGCCCTCGACCCAGTCGGCGTAGGGCGAGCCGTCGATCGTGATGTCGTCGACGATGCGCACGCCGTGGCCGAGCCGGTCGGCCCCGCACCACTGGATGGCCTCCCAGATCGACGGCAGGCCGAAGGCCTCGCCCGCGTGGATGGTGAAGTGGAAGTTCTCGCGGCGGAGGTACTCGAAGGCGTCGAGGTGACGGGTGGGCGGGTAGCCCGCCTCCGCCCCGGCGATGTCGAAGCCGGAGACGCCGTCGTCGCGGTAGCGGATCGCCAGCTCGGCGATCTCGGTGGACTTGGCCGCGTGCCGCATGGCCGTGAGCAGGGCGGTGACCCGGATCGGGTGACCGGCTGCCGCCGCCCGGGCCTCGCCGTCGCGCAGGCCGGCGTTGACGGCCTCGACGACGCCCTCCAGCGTCAGGCCCCGGGTCAGGTGCTGCTCCGGTGCGTAGCGGCTCTCGGCGTAGACGACGCCGTCGGCGGCGAGGTCCTGGGCGCACTCGCTGGCGACGCGGAACAGCCCCTCACGGGTCTGCATGACGGCCAGCGTGTGGTCGAACGTCTCGAGGTAGCGCGGCAGCGACCCGGAGTCGGCGCTCTCCCGGAACCACGTGCCCAGCGACTCGGCGTCCGTGGCCGGCAGGTCGTCGTAACCGACCGCCGCCGCGAGGTCGAGCACCGTCTGCGGTCGCAGCCCTCCGTCGAGGTGGTCGTGGAGCAGGACCTTGGGCGCCCGGCGCAGCTCGTCGGTGCTCATCACGCCTCCTCCTCACGGTGCACGGAGTCGGGCGAGAAGGCCGGCAGGCACACGGCGACGTACTCGGCACCCTCGGGCCCGCAGGAGTAGCGGATGCGCTCTCCCCCGCGGGTGACCACGCTCTGACCCGCCGAGACCTCGAGCGAACCGCCGTCGTGGTCGATGATGACGGTGCCGGCCAGGACGAGCGTGATCTCGTCGAACTCGGGTGTCTGGAACGGCTCCGACCAGCCCGCGGGAGCGACCATGCGCGCGACCGAGACGGAGGCCTGCAGGGCGGCGTCCGGCGTGTTCACAGCGCCGACGTGCTCGTCGATGACCTTGCCACCGGGCACGGGAATACGGGTCGGGGAGGGAATGAGATGAGGCACGAGCCAACCCTAGTGGACGCGAAAACGACCGGGAAACGCAACGAGCCCCACCGCGTGTGCGGTGGGGCTCGTTGACTAATGGTTGTCCGGCTGCGTCCTACTCTCCCACACCGTCACCAGTGCAGTACCATCGGCGCTGAAGGGCT
>NZ_BAABIW010000004.1:0-109094 GCF_039542985.1 Terrabacter aeriphilus | reverse complement strand
ACACACTCGCGACAAGAGCAACCACGACGGTCGAGACGACCCCGACCCGACGCTTCCTGGCGGCGGTACTCATGCGTTCCCCTGTTCGACGACGACCCGCGGGTCGTCGTCCCTCTGCTCTGCGGTGGTGTCGGTCCGTTCACCCGGGGCTGCCGGGGCGTCGAGCAGGACGAGGTCGTCCTCCGAGACGAGCTGCGTCGAGAGTGCGTGCTCGACGAGCCGGGCCTTGCGGTTGGTCGCGAGCTTTCCGACGCCACCGTGCAGGCCACGCGTTCCCGCGTCGGCGAGCTTCTGGCAGACGTTGTCGAGCTTGCGGTTGAAACGGGTCAGGGTCCAGCCGAGTCTCTCGGCGGCCGCGGCGGAGGAGGGTATCTGGCTCGTACCCGCTTCCCGCCTCCGCAGGAACGGCTCGCACAGCGCGACGACGAGCAGCTTCTGGTCCGGCGTGAACGACACTCGCCCCACCGTGGCGGCACCGACCTCGTCGTCACCCGGCTCGGGCGCGTCGGAGGTGACGGACTTGAACGCCGGGCTCGCCACGTGGATCTCGAAGTCGTAGGTCGTCGGGCCGGCCGTGAACCAGACGACGAGCTTTTTCATGGCGAGCGGGATCTTCGCGCCGGGGTTGAGCCAGGCCTGGAAGAGGCCCTGCTCGTCGGCGACCGTCGCCGTGAGCGTCGAGCCGGTGTTGGAGAGCCACCAGAACCCGTTCTCGAAGGAGACGACGAGGAAGGTGCGGTGCAGGTAGGGGTTGTCGTCCACCTCGACGTCGCCGCTGCGGCCGATCGTCAGGCCGGACTCGGGTGACACGGAGTGCTCCTCGCCGCAGAACACGACGGTCACCTTGCTGTGGATCACGATCAGGTCCCCTTATCCCTGTCGACACACCGGCCGGCACCCGGGTCAACGAGTGCCGCTGGTGTTTTGTTACGTAAGTCTGTGGTGGTTTGGTGCGTATGTCACGAGATTGCCTCGATGTGCGGGCATCGTCGACCGCACGCGTACTCAGGCCGGCCACCTGGTCGTGCGCTCGGTCAGGCCGCGCCCCTGCGTGCTGGCCCGCTCATCGGGCCGTCTCGCACTGCGGGTCCGCGCCCGGCGAGCCCTGGCCGGCGCGCACGACGACGACCGACGCGCACACCTGCCGGCCCTTCTGGGCCTTGACCGTGAACGAGCGGGCCGTGACCATCACGGTGCGGGAGCGGTCGCGATTGCCCACGTCGCCCGCCTTCGCCGCGTAGGACACCCGGAAGGTGTCCTTCTTCGAGGCGTTGGGGTAGCTCCAGCTGAAGGACACCCGCCCGGCGGCGGACGTCGCCTCGATGGTCGGCTTGTCGAAGACGCCGTCGCCGATCGCGCTGTCGTCGCCCGGCATCGACACGGTGGCGCTCGGTCGGGGCGGGTCCGCCGTGACCGGCGACACGGGCTCTGGGCGCAGCACGAGGAAGAGGACGAGCGCCGCGAGCACGGCGACGCTGCCGATGAGGCTCCAGAGCACCGCGGGCCGGCCGAGCACCGAGCCCGACGACGCCGGCTGCGCGACCGGGGCCTCCGGGGCGGCGCCGGCCGCCCGGCGCACGGTGGCCTCGTCGACCCCGTCGGAGTGCAGCGGCGCCGTGAGGCTCGTGACGGGGTCCGTGGCTGCCGAGGAGCGCACCGGCGCGGAGGCACCGGCGGCTGCTCCCGCCACGGCCGCCGCGCCGCCGCGGGGCCCGGCGACGGGCATCGGGGCGGGCGACCAGCGTCCGGCCGTCGCGTCCGAGCGGCGCCGCGTCGCCTCGTCGAGCGCAGCGGCGCCGACCGGCCCGGCCGCGGTCGCCGCGGGCGGGGCCGGCTGCGCGACGACGGTCTGCGGTGCCTTGATCCGGGTGCGGTCGTCGTCGTCGGCGCCCGATCCGGTCGGCGAGCCCGACGTCTGGCTGACGAGCGTCGTGTGACCCTGCTCGTCGAGCACGAGGATGGGGGTGCGCGCGAGGCGCTGCTGCTGCTCGACGGCCTGCAGGGCCCGGGCCAGCTCGAGCGCCGACGACGGCCGGTGGGTCGGGTCCTTCGCCATCGCCTGCGCGAGCAGGCGCTCGAGGCCGGTGGGCACGTCGGGCCGCCCCGTCGCCGGCGGCGGGGTGCTGCGGATGCGCGGCATGAGGGCGTATGCCGAGTTGTCGCCTCCCGGGACCTCGAACGGCGAGCGCCCCACGAGCAGCTGCCACAGGGTGGCCGCGAGGGAGTAGACGTCGGCCCGCTCGTCGCCGTTGCTCTGCCCGTAGAGCACCTCCGGGGCCGCCCACGGCACCGAGACACCGACGCCGTCGGTGCTCTCGACCTCGGCGTCGCCGTCGCGCGCGCCGCGGCCGGCGATGCCGAAGTCGGTGAGGCCCGGGGCGCCGTAGGCGCTGACGAGGACGTTGGCCGGCTTGATGTCGCGGTGCGTGATGTGCGCCCGGTGCGCCGTCTCGACCGCACTCGCGAGCTGGATGCCGGTGCGCAGCACGTCCTCGACGGAGAAGCGCTCGGCCCGGGCCCGCATCGCGAGGTTGGGCGGCGGGTAGTACTTCATGACGAGGTAGGGGCGGCCGTCGTCGGACGTGCCGGCGCGGAAGACCTGCACGATGTAGGGGTGGTCGCCGAGGGCGGCCATCGTGTCGGCCTCCTCGACGAACTGCGCGCGCAGCGCGCCGGTGAGGCCCTCGGACTTGAGCACCTTGACGGCCACCGGCATCCGGGGGCTCTGCTGCTCGTAGAGGAAGACGTCGGCGTAGCCGCCCGAGCCGAGCGGCTGGACGAACACGAGGCCCGGGATCGAGGGAGGTGCGCCCTTCTTCACGAGCGGCTCCCGTTCGTCGGTGCGCAGACGGCCATCACGGTGCGGCCTCGAAGGTGAAGGTGATCTCGTCGGCCATCGAGACGAGCGAGCCGGGCTCGAGCACCTGCTGGTCGTTGGCCCGCAGGCGCAGCGGCGCCTCCCCCGGCAGCGCGACCGTCGTGCCGTTCGTCGTGCCGAGGTCGCGCACGAGCACGTGCCAGCCCTCGAGGATGACCTCGAGGTGGTTGCGCGAGACGTCGCGCTCCGGGCTCGGCACCTTGACGACGTGCGGCCGTTCGTGCGCAGCCAGGTTCTCGCCCGGGCGCGGCGAGCGCCCGAGCAGCACGCTGCGGTCGAGCGTGACGACGTCGCCCGTCGAGAGGCGCAGCACGCCGAGCGGCGGGCGCGGCATCGTGAACGGCTCCTGCGGCGGGATGCCCGCACCGCAGACCCGGCACCGGTCGCTGTGCGGCTGCGTGGGGTGGCCGGCCGAGCACAGCACGGCGAGCACGCTCGGCCCCGAGAACGCCAGCTGCTGCGCGGCGTTCTGGGCCTCGAGCAGCGCGCTCCGGTCGACGGTGAGCTCTGCGTCGTCCTCGTCGGGCTCGGTGCCGGTGTCGATCTCGACGCCGCCGGCGGCCGGGCTCGCGGCCGGGCTAGCCGTCGGCGCCGGGGTCGTCGGTGCTGGGACCGGGGCCGCCGTCGGGGTCGTCGTCGGGGTCGTCGTCGGGGTCGCGGCAGGGGCGACGAGCGGGACGTCGAAGCTCGGCTCGCTCACCGGGGGCGGGGTCGTCGCGGGCGGCGTAGTGGCGGGCGGCGGGGGGCCGGTCGAGATGAGCGGCGTGGCCTCGGGCGCGCGCACACCCGGCGGCGGGGTGAGCGTCGGCGGCAGCAGGCTCGGCGCGGGCGGGGGCGTGTGCCGGCCCGAGAAGGTGGGCACCTCCGGCTCGGGGGCCGGGGCCGGCTCGGGCGCTGCAGGGGTGGAGGCCGGGCGCGCCCAGGGCACCGACGAGATGAGGCCGCCCTCGGGCAGCGCCGGCGCGGGGGCCGGGCCGCCGGCGGCCGACTGCCCCGGCCCGGGCACCGTCGGGGCCGCCGCAGCCGGGTCCGCGGGTGCGTTCGTCACCGGCGCCTGCGCGGTGTCGGCGACGGCCGGGATCGAGGCAGGTGCGGCGCCGGCGTGCTCGGTCTCGCCGTCAGCGCCGGCGTCGTCGTCCTGCGGCTGCGTCAGCTGGGCGAGCACGCGTCGGTGCTCGTCGGCCGCCGTGGTGTGCCCGAAGAGGTAGTCGTAGCTCGGGGCGGCCGCAGGCAGGTCGTCCGCTCCCGCCGGCTCGGGTGCAGGCCCACGTGCAGGCCCACGTGCGGGCTCGCGCGCCGGCTCGGGCGCGGGCCCACGGCCGGGCTCGGCCGCCGGGGCCGCCTGCGGGAGCGGCTCCGGGTCGACGACGGGGCGCACCGCCCACGTCGACTCGACGTCCTGGGGCGCCGGGACACGCGCGGGTCCGGGCTCCGGCGTCGGCTCCGGCATCGACTCGGGAGCAGTCACGGGCTGCGGGGCGGGCTCGGCGGCAGGCTCGGGCGTCGGGGCAGGCTCGGGCGTCGGGGCAGGCGCCGGCTCGGGCCGCGAGACCGGGTCGGGCTGCGGAGCCGCACTGGGTGCGGGGTCCGGGGCCGGGGACGGCTCGGGTGGCAGAGGCGCACTCGGCGCCGGGGTCGGCGCGGGGGCGGCCGCGGTGGGGCGCGCGACGTCGGGGACGTGGCGCGCCCAGCTGCCGTCCCAGCTCGAGCTACGGGCGCCCGTCGCCCCGGCGGCCACGTCGCCGGCCTCGCCGACCACGGCGGCGAAGGTGGGCGGGGCCGCGGGCAGCGGGTCGGCATCGCCGGCGGAGTCGGGGCTTCGGGTGCCGCCGGGGCCGCCGGGGCCGACGGCGGTGCTCGCACTCTCGGCACCGCTGACGCTTCCGGCGTCGTTCGTTCCGGCGTCGTTCGTTCCGGCGTCGTTCGTTCCGGCGTCGTTCGTTCCGGCGTCGTTCGTTCCGGCGTCGTTCGTTCCGGCGTCGTTCGTTCCGGCGTCGTTCGTTCCGGCGTCGTTCGTTGCAGTGGCGTCGCTGCTGGTGGCGTCGGTGCTGGGATCGTCCGCACCGGCATCCGACCGCGGGTCCTCCGCGCCGTCCGCGCCGTCCGCGCCGTCCCCGCCGCTCGCGCGGGTCGACCCGACCGCCACCACGGCACCACCGGCGCCGAGCGTCTGGGGCGGCACGGGCGCGTCCCGCTCGGCCTCGTCGAGCACCCGGAGCACGACCCGCTCGGGGTGCTCGGGCAGCTCGAGGTCGGTCCACACGCGGCTGCTCGTCGCGCGCACCTCGTGCTCCGTGCCGTCGGCGAGGGTGACCACCGCCGCCACCGGGCCGAAGGCGACGATGCGGGTGCGCGGCTGCCAGTGCGCGCCGACGAAGTGGTGCGCCTTGCGCATGCCCCCCGTCGTCAGCACCTCGACGACGTCGTCGAGGTCACCGCCGTCGGCGGCATCGCTCGCGCTGAGCGTGCGCTCGTCGTCCTCGTCGAGGGCGATGAGCAGGTGCATGCCGGGGCCCCCGATGTGCGTCCACCCGTCGGGGGCCCGTTCGACAACGACAGACGGGCCACTCACGTCTACGACCTGCTCTCCCCTGATGAGCCGTTCACGTTCTGGCGGGGGGTGGTGTCCTCGTCCACGTCGGAGTCGGAGTCCTGCCCCTGCACCGCGACGACGATAGCAGTGACGTTGTCGTGCCCCCCTGCCTCGACCGCCCGGCGCACCAGCGCCTCCGCGGCGGCCTCGGCGTCGGGGTGCTCGAGGAGCACGGCCTCGATCTGCTCGTGCGTCAGCTCGTTCGAGAGCCCGTCGGAGCAGATGACGAAGACCTCGCCGGGGTAGGGCGGGAAGACCCAGGTGTCGACGACGCCCATCGGGTCGCGGCCGAGCGAGCGGGTGACGACGTTGCGACCGGGGTGCACCCGAGCCTGCTCGGGGGTCAGCAGGCCGCGCTCGACGAGCTCCCACACCTCGGAGTGGTCGGCCGTGACCTGGGTCAGGTCGCCGTCGAGCAGCCGGTAGACGCGTGAGTCGCCGATGTTGAAGACGGCCCAGTGCCGTGACCCGCCCACCGAGACGAGGGCGAGACCCGCCACGGTCGTGCCCATCCCGGTCTGCTCCGGGTGGCGGGCGGCCGAGGCGAGGATGCGCCGGTTGGCCTCGGCGACCTGGGCCACGAGGTCGCGCACCTGGATGGCCGGGCGGTCGGCCAGCTCGACGACCGTCTCGCTCGCGATGCGGCTCGCCACCTCGCCGGCGGCGTGGCCGCCCATCCCGTCGGCCACGACGAAGACGGTGCCGCGGGTGAGGGCGGCGTCCTCGTTGTGGGCCCGGACCCGCCCCACGTCGGTCACGACGCCGACGGAGAGCACGGGGTGCGCGGGGCTCATGCGTCGCCGCCGGTCCACGGCGTGACGCGCGCGGTCGTCAGCACCGCACGGATGAGCTCGTAGTCCTGCTCGGCGGTCGGGCCGCCGACGGCGCCGGTCAGCTGGACGAGGTGCGCGCCGGCCGCGCCGGCCGCGCTCCCCACCTCGGCCGCCCCGGCCTTCGGGGTCACGACGTGGAAGAGGTTGGCCTGCAGCACCGTCTCGACGTCCTCGTCGGGCCAGCTCGCGTCGCACCCGACGAAGCGTGCGTCACCGAGCTCGGCGGCATACGGCTGCGACACGCCACCACCCCGCGAGGCGGCGCGGGCGCGCACGAGCTCGAGGGAGTCCTCGAGCTGGTGGTCCGGGGCGCAGGGCTCGACGGTGACGACGACGTTCGGGGCGAAGGCGTCCGACCGGGGCAGGCGCGCCGCCATGGTGGTGCCCGGGGCGTGCGCCGGCTCCCAACCATCCGGCACCTCGAGCGCCACCGCGGGAGGTCCCGGGAAGTCGGCGCTCGGGTAGGCGAGGGTGGTCATGGGTGCTTCCTTTCGGTCGTTCCCGCGGGGGCCGGGGACGGCGCGGTCAGTCAACCACTCGAGCGAAGCGGTGTCAGATCGCTCGAGCCTAGGGTGCCCGGCGCGGTCCGGCGATGGGGAGCACTCCCCACCGGCAGGGCGTGCGTCCCTCGTACCCGCACCGGCCTCAGCGCTCCGACTCGCGCGCCGCCCACCAGGCGAGCAGCTTCTCGCGGGCGGCGTCCGGCCCGATGGGCCCGTCGTCGAGGCGCACGGAGAGCAGGTAGTCGTACGCCTTCCCGAGCACCGGGCCGGGGCGGATGCCGAGGGCGGCCGCGATCTCGTTGCCGTCGAGCTCGGGGCGGATGCGGGCCAGCTCCTCCTGCTCGGCCAGCCGGCCGATGCGCTGCTCGAGGTCGTCGTAGGCGCGCGCGAGCCGCTGCGCCTTGCGCACGTTGCGGGTCGTGCAGTCCGACCGGGTCAGCCGGTGCAGGCGGGTCAGGAGCGGGCCGGCGTCGGTGACGTAGCGGCGCACGGCCGAGTCGGTCCACTGCCCGTCGCCGTAGCCGTGGAAGCGCAGGTGCAGCTCGACGAGCCGGGCGACGGCCTTGGTGGTCTCCTTGTCGAAGCGCATCGCCTTGAGCCGCTTGCCCACGAGCTTGGCGCCGACGAGCTCGTGGTGGTGGAAGGAGACGCCGCCGCCGTCCTCGAACCGGCGCGTGGCCGGCTTGCCGATGTCGTGCAGGAGCGCCGCGAGTCGCAGCACGAGGTCGGGCCCCGGCACGGACTCCTCCGGGCCGTCCGCCGGGCCCTCGAGGTCGATGGCCTGCTCGAGCACGATGAGCGAGTGCTCGTAGACGTCCTTGTGCCGGTGGTGCTCGTCGAGCTCGAGGCGCAGCGCGGGCAGCTCGGGCAGGAAGACGTCGGCGAGCCCGGTGTCGACGAGCAGGCGCAGCCCGAGCCGGGGCCGCTGCGAGAGCAGCAGCTTGGTGAACTCGTCGCGCACCCGCTCGGCCGAGATCATCGAGAGCGTGCCGGCCCGCTCGGTCATCGCGGCCGCGACCTCCGGTGCCACCTCGAAGCCGAGCTGCGCGGCGAACCGCGCGGCCCGCATCATCCGCAGCGGGTCGTCGGCGAAGGACTCCTCGGGGGCGGCGGGGGTCGTCAGCCGCTGCCGCACGAGGTCGGGCAGGCCGCCGTGGACGTCGACGAACTCGAGGCTCGGCAGCCGGATGGCCATGGCGTTGGCGGTGAAGTCGCGCCGCACGAGGTCGCCCTCGAGGCTCTCACCGAACATCACCTCGGGCTTGCGCGAGGTGCGGTCGTAGGTGTCGGCCCGGTAGGTCGTCACCTCGATGACGTGCGAGCCCTTGCGCAGGCCGATGGTGCCGAAGTCGCGCCCGATGTCCCAGTGCGCGTCGGCCCACCCCGCCGCCACAGCGAGGATCTCGTCGGGCCGGGCGTCGGTCGTGAGGTCGAGGTCGGGCGAGACGCGACCCAGGAAGGCGTCGCGCACCGGTCCGCCCACGAGGGCCAGCTCGTGCCCCGCCGCGGCGAAGCGGTCGCCGAGCTCGCCCAGCATCGGCAGGACGGGGGCGAGGCGGGCGACGGCGGCCCGCAGGAGCGGGAGACCGGCGTCGGTGGGGTCGGCGTCGGGCGTGTCGGGACGGTCTGGCACGCCCCCAGCCTAGTGAGCCACCGGGCCCTGCCTTGACCTGCCGTTATGGTGGCGATGTGAGTGCACAGCCCGCCCCCAGCCACGTGCCGGGGCGGCGCTTGCCCGCCGTCGAGGAGCGCTCCGCGGGGGGCATCGTCGTCGACGTGCAGGAGGGGCTCGCGCTCATCGCGATCATCGCGCGGCGCAACCGCGCCGGACGGGTCGAGTGGTGCCTGCCCAAGGGCCACGTCGAGCCCGGCGAGACGCTCGTCGAGACCGCGGCCCGCGAGGTCGCGGAGGAGACGGGCATCGTCGGGCGCGTGCTCATCGAGCTCGGCACCATCGACTACTGGTTCGCCACGTCGGACCGCCGCGTGCACAAGTTCGTCCACCACTACCTGCTCGAGGCCACGGGCGGGGAGCTCTCGATCGAGAACGACCCCGACCACGAGGCCATCGACGTCGCCTGGATGCGGCTCGACGAGGTGCACCGGAGGCTGACCTTCCCCAACGAGCGCCGCATCGCCCAGGCGGCGTGGAACCGGCTGGCGGGGACGACGTGAGCGCCCGGGGTGTGCGGCGCCCGGGCACGAGGGGGCGCCGCGGCCCCCGCGTCGCACGAGCCCTGTCGGCGGCCGGGGTCGCCGCCCTCGCCGTCCTCGCAGGTATGCCGTCGGGTGCGAGCGTGCCCGTGGAGCTGTCCGCGACCCTGGCCATGACCCACCCCACGAGCCGGGCGGCCGCCGTCCCACCCCCGCAGGCCGCCCGGTCGTCGGCGCGCCCCGCGGTGACCCCGGCCACCGACGTCGCCGTCATCGTGCTCGGCGCGATGACGCCCACGGTCGTGCGGGCGGGCACCGACGTCACCGTCTCCGGCACGGTCACGGCCCCGCTCACCGGCCCGCTCTCGGGGCCGACGCTGCGCGTCGTGCGAGGGGACGTGGCGGTCGACCAGCGCCAGGCCCTCGACGACTGGGCCGCCGGCCGCACCCGGGCCGACGGCCCCACCGTCGCCACGACGGCGCTGCCGACCGTGGGCGCCGGGCAGACGCGGTCGTTCACGACGACCATCCCGTGGGAGGGCCTCTCGAGCGCCAAACCCTTCGCGGCCGTGCCGATCGCCGTCGAGGTCGTGCAGGAGGGCGCCAAGGCCCCGACCGGGGCGGTGCGCACCTTCGTGGCGTGGAACAGCCGCAAGGAGTACGTGCCCCTCCAGGTCGCCACGGTGCTGCCGGTCACCCTCGACCCCGACGTCGACCTCTTCTCGCGCGACGACCCGACGCGTCAGCAGGCCTGGCAGCAGGCCATCGGCGCCGGGTCCCGGGTGAACCGCCTGCTCACCGGCACGTCCGGCGCCGACGTGACCCTCGCCGTCGACCCCTCGGTGCTCGGCCCCACGCCGGCGGCCTCCGCCGACGGCCAGGGCACGCCCACCTCCTCGGGCTCCCCGACGTCGGAGACCGGCGGCGGGAGCACCCCGACCGGTGCTCCCGCAGCCGGCACCAGCGCCCCCGGATCCGGTGCCGGCGCCCCGTCGAGCGGCACCCCGACGCCGGGCGCGACCTCGCCCCCGGGAGCTGCGACGCCGACCGCGCCGACCACCACCGCCACCGCGCCGTCCGAGGCCGCGGTGGCCATCGCGCGGCTCGGAGACGACGTGGTGCGCCAGCTGCAGGGCCGCAGCGTCTGGGCGCTGCCCTACGCGGACGCCGACGTGGCCGCGACGGTCGGCACCGACCCGGCCAACGTGCTGGTGCGCGACCTCGTCACCCGGGCCACCACCCTGACCGGACGGCTCGGCGAGCCGGCCCGGGCCGATGTCGTCTGGCCGGTCGACGGCCTCCTGCCCGCCGGTCGCGAGCTCGGCATCCGCACCCTGCTCTCCGGCACCGCGGTCAAGAAGCCCGCCGGCATCGTCGTCGACGCAGCCGCCGTCACCCGGGCGACCGCATACACCCCCACGGCCCGACGCGTCGGCACCGGTGGCACGCGGCTGCTCGCCTCCGACACCCGCCTGTCGGCCCTGCTGCCGAAGCGTGGTGCGGCGAGCCCGGTGCTCTCGGTGCAGCGCTACCTCGCCGAGTCGCTCGTGCTGCTCGGCGAGCGCGCCGGCACCCCGCGCTCGGTGCTCGTCACGGCGCGGCGCGACTACGACCCCGACGCCGCCGACCTGTCCGCCTTCCTCTCGGCGACCGCCTCCGCCCCGTGGCTCCAGACCGTCGACGCGGCCCAGCTGCTGACCGACTCCGGCGACGACAAGGCCGTCGCCGCCACGAAGCCCGCCGGCGCCGTGCCGTCGGCGGCCCCCCGACCGGTGCTCAACGCCCGCCGCCTCGCCCAGATGGCCGAGCAGCGCGACACGCTGCTCAGCGTCTCGTCGGTGCTGCGCGACGGCGAGGCCTTCGCCGCCACGTACCGCGAGGTCCTCGACGAGCTCGCGAGCGCCCGGTGGCGCTACGAGCGGGGGTCGTGGATGACGCTGTCGAGCTCGGTGGCGTCGGACGTGCGGGCGGCCACGAGCGCGATCAAGGTCGTCTCGCGCAACGTCAACCTGCTCGCCGAGTCCGGCACCCTGCAGGTGACGATCGAGAACGGCCTCGACTACGCCATCGAGGACCTCCGGCTCCGCCTGGCGCCGAACAACCCCCGCATCCAGGTCGTCGAGCAGCCCGGGCCCATCGCCATCGGGCCGGCCTCGCGCACCAACGTCCCCGTGCCGGTCACGGCCGTCGCGGCCGGCAGCGCGCAGCTGCGGGCCTACCTCACCACGGCCGACGGCACGGTCATCGGCTCGCCCGCCGTCATCGAGGTATCGGCCAACCCGCTCGACGGCACGATCTACTGGGTCGGCGGCACCCTCGTGGGCCTCGTCCTGCTCGTCGGCGTCGCCCGCGCCGTGCTCCGCGGCACCTCCCGGGTCGACGAGATCGCCGACATCGAGGCGGTCACCGCAGCCCACCAGGGTGTCGGCGACCGAGGCGGCGGGGATCGCCCGTGACTCCGCCTAGGATGTCTCCCGAGCCACGCATCCACGCACGACCTGACGAGGGAGGGTGACGCACGTGCAGGGAGTCGGACCGGGGTCGGTCCTGGGCGGCCGCTATGCCGTGACGAGCCGCACCTCAGCGGGGGCGCACCACGAGCGGTGGCGCGCCGACGACCACACCCTCGAGCGCGAGGTCGTGCTCGTCTGCTTCCCCGCCGCGTCGTCCGTGGCCGCCGCCGCGCTCGATGCCGCCCGACGCGCCGCCGGTATCGAGGACCCGCGACTCGTGCGCGTGCTCGACGTCGGCACCGACTCCGGCGTCGGCTTCATCGTCGAGGAGCCGCTCACCGGCGCCCAGCCCCTCTCGCACCTGCTGCAGGGCGGTGGCCTGCCCGCCGACGAGGTGCGCCGGCTCACCGGTGAGGCGGCGACGGCGCTCGACAAGGCGAGCCACCGCGGCCTGCACCACCTGGCCCTGACGCCGAGCTCGGTCCTGCGCATGCCCGACGGCGGGGTCAAGGTGCGCGGCCTCGCCACCGAGGCCGCCCTGACCGACGCCGACAGCCTCTCCGACGAGCGCGCCTCGCGCGCCGACGCCGTGGGCCTCGTCAAGATCGCGTATGCCGGCCTCACCGGACGCTGGCCGCTCGTCGCCGTCGACGGCGGGCTCATCCCCGCCGGCGGCCCGGTCGGCCTCGAGACCGCGCCGACCATCGTGGGCGGCGTCGCCGCACCCTCCGAGATCGCCGTCGGCGTGCCCAACGACCTCGACCTCATCTGCCGCATGACGCTGGGCAGCGGCGAGCGCGGGCCCGTGTCGCCGGGCGACCTCGCCCTGCAGATCGCCCCCTGGCCCGCCGAGGCCCCGACCTCCGACGGCGGCGGCGGCATCCGCCAGCGCGGTCGCGACGAGCACGAGCCCACCCGGGTGCTGCCGGCGGTCGGGGAGGTCACGGCCGCCCTCGAGACGGCCCGGCCTGACGACGCGGGCCCGGGCGCGCCCCACGACCGGACCCGCGAGGACGCTGCACCCACCGGAGCCGCAGGCGCCGGGGCCACGGGTGCCGGCGCCGCCGCGAGCGGCCCGAGCCCGATCTCCGCGGCCGGTGCGGCTGCGGCCGGCGTGGCCGCCATCGGCGACCGGGTCGGCTCGTTCGCCCGGGCCGCCGCCGACAAGGCTGCCGCACGCGCGGCCGAGCGGCGGGCGGCTCACGACGACTTCGAGGGTGAGGACATCGACCTCGACGACGCCCTCGACGAGGCGCCCCCGAGCCGCCTCGAGCCCCCCCTGCCGGTCTTCGGTCGCGAGGTGCCGGAGGCGCCCAGCGGGGCCCAGTCGCGCCTCGCGCTCGCCCTCGTCGGCGTGCTCGTCATCGTGGCGCTCGTCATCGGCATCAACAACGTCGCCAAGATCGGCGAGCACGACGGCGCCGCCGCGCCGGTCATCACGGTCACCCGCACACGCACGCCGAGCGCCACCCCGACGCCGAGCAGCACGACGCCGGCACCGACCACGACGACGCAGGCGCCCCCCGCTGCGCCGGTCTCGATCACGGGCGGCACCGGCTTCGACCCGCAGGACGGCACCGAGTCCGACCGCAGCGCCGCGAAGGCCTTCGACGGCGACACCGGCACCGAGTGGCGCTCGCGCTGGTACGGCACGGCCGACTACAACGGCGGCAAGGACGGTCTCGGCCTGCTGCTCGACCTCAGCGCGCCCACCGTCGTCAAGGAGGTCGTGCTCGACCTCCCGGCCGCCCAGGACGTCACCGTCTACGCCACCGACTCCGGCTCGACGACGTCGCTCGACGGCGCGCAGGAGGTCGGCTCGGCCTCTGACGCGTCGGGCACGGTCACGATCAAGGCCACGGGCACGCTGAAGCCGGCGAGCAAGATCATCGTCCTGATCACCAAGGCCGCCCCGGCGGAGGCCCCGAACCACTACCGCGCCCAGGTGAACGAAGTGACGGTGCGCTGACCGTGACCTCGGGGGTTGCCGCCCCGGTCGCCGAGCTGAGCGACCGGGAGCTGCTCGCACGGCACGTCGCCGGGGACGACCGTGCCTTCGGGGAGCTCTTCCGGCGGCACAAGGACCGGATGTGGGCCGTCGCCCTGCGCACCGTGCGCGACCCCGAGCTGGCCGCCGACTGCGTGCAGGACGGCTTCATCGCGGCCTTCCGCCGCGCCGACTCCTACCGCGGCGAGGCCGCCGTGACGACGTGGCTGCACCGGATCGTCGTCAACGCCTGCCTCGACCGGCTGCGCCGCCGCAAGCCGACCGCGCCGCTGCCCGAGTACGAGCTGGCCGACCGGCACGACGACCACGGCTCGACCGAGGTGCGCCTCGACATCCAGGAGGCGCTCGCGTCGCTGCCCGAGGGCCAGCGCGCCGCCCTCGTGCTCGTCGACATGCACGCCGTACCGGTGGCCGAGGCCGCCGTCATCCTCGGGGTCGCCGAGGGCACCATCAAGTCCCGGTGCGCCCGTGGGCGGGCCGCCCTCGCCGCGCACCTCGGCCTGACGCCCGGCCGTCGGCCCGCTGCCGAACCCTGAGCAGACCTCTCTCGGGGACTCTGCTTGAATCCGGTGGGAACCCGACGGCCACAGGGGGCCGTCGAACCCACGGCGTCCGGCATACCCCTGCCTGCCCGCACGACCACCACACGCCTGCCATGAAGGACCGCACCCGTGGACGACTCCGCGCGCACCCCTGACGACCCTGACGAACCCGCCCTGCCGGGTGAGGCCGACGCACCCGACCTCGATGCCGGCACGAGCGAGCGGGTGCGTGCCCTCCTCGCCGATGCGGGCGACCCGGGACCGATGCCGGCCGAGGTCGCCGACCGCATCGAGGCGGCCCTCGCGCACGAGGCGCTCCTGCGGGTCGATCCCGGTCCGCTCGCGACGGGTGGCGGCGGCACGGTCGTTCCCCTGCCGCCCCGCGCCGACCGACCCGGGCGCCCGAAGCCGGTCTACCTCGTCGCCGCCGTCGCGGCCGCGGCGGTCGTCGTGGCGGCGGGTGCCTCGGCCCTGCACCTGACGAAGCGCCCCAACGGCGCGGCCGTCGTCGGCGGCTCCTCCTACAGCGCGTCCCCGACCATCAGGCCGACCACGACGGCCGGCGCCCCGCACATCCAGCTGAGCACGACGGACTACCGCTCCGGCGACCTCGGCACCCGGGCGCGCGACCTGATCGACCGGCCCGGCCTGCCGATCACCACGACGGCGGCGGAGTCGCCGACCGTCGGCCCGATCGCGACCCCGACGGGGCTCGCCGGCTGCCTCGAGGCGCTCGGCGCCGTCGGAGGAGCCGCCTCGGGCACCGGGGCCGACGCGGTGTCGGCCGACGTCGCCACCTTCGAGGGCACCCCCGCGGTCGTCGTCGTCGTCACCCGCGACGGCACCAGCACCGCGTGGGCCGCGCGCCGCAGCTGTGCCCCCGGCGCTCCCGGCATCCTCGCCGGGCCCACCCCGGTCCCGTGAGCGAGCGGCTCCGGCGAGGACGTCGGCGGGAACAACGACCGCCTAGGATCGGTTGAGGCCAGTGCGGCCCGCGGGTCCCGCGGCACCGGCGCCAGGAGGCGACGGCCCGGCCACACCTGCCCGCCCGCCCGCGACACCAGAGCACTCGAGGAGCAACCCATGTCCGACGTCACGTCCGACGTCCGCAACGTCATCATCATCGGCTCGGGCCCGGCCGGCTACACGGCCGCCGTCTACGCCGCGCGCGCGAACCTTGCGCCCCTCGTCTTCGAGGGCGCCGTGACCGCCGGGGGCGCGCTGATGAACACGACCGAGGTCGAGAACTTCCCGGGCTTCAAGGACGGCATCATGGGGCCCGACCTCATGGACGGCATGCGCGCGCAGGCCGAGCGCTTCGGCGCCGAGCTCGTCACCGACGACGTCACCGCCGTCGACCTGACGGGCGAGGTCAAGACCGTCACCGACGGCGAGGGCCGCGTGCACCGCGCCAAGGCCGTCATCCTCTCGATGGGCTCGGCCTACCGCGAGCTGGGCCTGCCCCGCGAGAAGGAGCTCTCGGGCCACGGCGTCTCGTGGTGCGCGACGTGCGACGGCTTCTTCTTCCGCGACCAGGACATCGCGGTCGTCGGTGGTGGCGACTCGGCCATCGAGGAGGCGACCTTCCTCACGAAGTTCGCCCGCACCGTGACGATCATCCACCGGCGCGGGGAGCTGCGCGCCAGCAAGATCATGGCCGACCGCGCGTTCGCCAACGACAAGATCCGTTTCGCGTGGAACTCCGAGGTCGCGCAGATCCACGGCGAGGGCAAGCTCTCGGGCGTCACCCTGCGCGACACGACGACGGGCGAGACGCGCGAGCTGCCCATCACCGGCCTGTTCGTCGCCATCGGCCACGACCCGCGCAACGAGCTCGTCCAGGGCGTCGTCGACACCGACGAGGCGGGCTACGTGCTCGTCGACGGTCGGTCGACGCGCACCAACCTGCCCGGTGTCTTCGCGGCCGGCGACCTCGTCGACCACACCTACCGGCAGGCGATCACCGCGGCCGGCTCCGGCTGTGCCGCGGCCCTCGACGCCGAGCACTTCCTCGCCGCGCTCGAGGACACCGCCACGGCCACCGAGGCCGCAGCCGAGGCCGCCCTCATCGACGAGACCGACGCGGGAGAGATCCCCGACCCCCGCGTCACCGTCGGCGCCGACGCCTAGCCTCGACCCACCCGCCGCAGCCACGCCAACCACGAGAAGGAACCCCTACATGGCACTGAAGAACACGACGGACGCCACCTTCGCCGACGACGTCCTCATGAGCGACAAGCCCGTGCTCGTCGACTTCTGGGCGACGTGGTGCGGCCCGTGCCGCAAGGTCGCCCCGATCCTCGAGGAGATCAGCGAGCAGTACGGCGACAAGATCGAGATCGTCAAGCTCGACACCGACGCGAACGTCGACACGGCCGCCCGCTACGGCGTCGTCTCGATCCCGACGCTGAACGTCTACGTCAAGGGCGAGGTCGTCAAGTCGATCGTCGGCGCGCACCCGAAGCCGAAGCTGCTGCGCGAGCTCGAGGAGTTCATCGCCTGACGGCGAGCAGCACGAGGGGGCGGTCACCAGCCGGTGCCGCCCCTTCCGCGCGTACTACGCTGCTCTCGGCACCGCCCGCTCCGGACCGCCGACCGCCCACCGCGTCACCCCGCCCGGAGCCTCCCCAGGAAGGAGCCGGAATGACCCCCCAGCACTCCGTCGTGCTCCGCCGCGGCGACTCCGGCGCCGCCGTGGCGGCCGTGCGCGAGCGCCTCGTCCTGTCGGGCGACCTGCCGGCCGCCGACCTCGGGCCGGCTCGCGACGACCACGCCGTCTTCGACCACGAGGTCGAGGAGGCCGTCAAGTCCTTCCAGCAGCGCCGCGGCCTCATCGTCGACGGCATCGTCGGCCGATCCACGTATGCCGTCCTCGACGGTTCGCGGTGGGGGCTCGGTGACCGGGTGCTGCGCTACGTGCCCGAGTACTTCATCGAGGGCGACGACGTCGTGGCGCTGCAGGGGCGCCTCGCCGAGCTCGGTTTCACGCCGGGCAAGGTCGACGGCATCCACGGCCCGAACACCGACTCCGCGCTGCGCGCGTTCCAGGCCGCCGTGGGGCTGACGCCCGACGGCACCGCGGGGCCCGAGACGATGCGCGCCTTCGCCGGCCTGCGCCGGTCGGTCAGCGGCGGCTCCGCCAACGCCCTGCGCGAGCGCGAGCACCTGCGCCGCAGCGGCTACAGCCTGAGCGGCCGCACCATCGTGCTCGACCCCGGGCACGGCGGCACCGACGCCGGCGCGGACGGCCACCACGGCCTCGTCGAGTCGTCGCTGGCCCTCGACCTCGCCCGACGCGTCGAGGGTCGCCTGTCGGCGCACGGCGTCAGCGTCGTCTTCACCCGCACCGAGGCGACCGACGGCGGCACCGACGAGGAGCGCGCGGCCTTCGCGAACTCCTGCGACGCCGACCTCGTGCTCTCGCTGCACACCGACCACTCCGACTCCGGCCTCGCGCACGGGGCGGCCACGTACTTCTACGGCCACCCCGACCACGCGCGCCGCGGCGACTGGTCGGTCATCGGCGAGAGCTTCGCCGACCTGCTCCTGCGCGAGGTCGTCGCGCGCACCGGCCTCACCGACTGCCGCTCGCACGCCCGGACGTGGCCGCTGCTGCGGCGCACCCGGATGCCGGCCGTCCGGCTCGACTTCGGCTACCTCAGCCACGACGGCGACGCCGCCGCCCTCGCCGACGCGCACACCCTCGACCGGGTGGCCGAGGCCGTCGTCGTCGCGCTCCAGCGCGTCTACCTCGGTGAGGCCGACACCTCGCGCACGGGCGTGCTGCGCCTCGACGACCTGCGCCGTCACCTCGAGACGATGCGCGCCCAGCAGGTCGCCGGGGGCCACGGCGCGCCCGGCAGCGGCGCAGCGGGCCGCGACCGGACCCAGCGGGCCGACCGCACCGTCGGCTAGGACCTGCCGCTCACGCGGGCGTGGCTCGAGCCGTTGGGGTGCGTCTCCGGAACGGCGCGCCCGCCCGGCACCCAGGCCATGGCCTTGGCGAAGGCGGCGGCGGCCTCGTCGCGCAGGGTGACGACGGTGCGCAGGTCGATCCGCAGGCGCGGGTAGGTCGGGTGGTCACGCTCGACCCGGAAGCCGACCTTCTCGAGGAAGCCGACGTCGAGCACGCAGGTGTGCCGGCCCACGGCGAGGGGCCGGGCGGCCACGGCGTCGAGCGAACGCATCCGGTGGCGCAGCGCGTCCTTCGCTGCGGCCTGGACGAGCGCCTTGCGCAGGCCCCTACCGGCCTGCTCCGGCACGACGACGGCCGCGACGAGCACCAGCGTGGACGGGTCGGCAGGCGCGGTGGGGAAGGCGGCGAGCCGGGGCACGTGGTGGGCGGGTGCGACGACGACGTGCCCGGCGGGCCGACCGTCGACGTAGGCGACCCGCCCCGGTGGCCCCCAGTCGTCGGTGACGCCGGCCACCCACTCGGCGAGCAGCTCGAGCGGCTCCCGGACGTCGTGCTGGCCGTTGCGCGGCACGGTCTGCCAGTAGGTGCACGGCGCGCACGCACCCACGAGGTCGCCCACGCGGTCGGGAGTGAGGGGGGCCAGCTCACGCATCGCGCCACCGCGTCGGGCTCATGGGGCCATTCTGTCCCTCGCCCCGTCCTCCGGCGACACGGCGTCGCGAACTAGGGTGAGCCCATGAGCGAAGCGGGCACCTACGTCGAGTCGAGCTTCAAGCGCGACACCAACTACATCACGACCCGTATCACCGCGGACGGGCGCGACGGCTTCCCCGTCGAGGCGGGTCGCTACCGGCTCGTCGTGGCACGGGCCTGCCCGTGGGCGAACCGCGCGATCATCGTGCGGCGCCTGCTCGGGCTCGAGGACGCCCTCTCCATGGGCATCTGCGGACCGACGCACGACAAGAACAGCTGGACCTTCGACCTCGACCCCGGCGGTGTCGACCCCGTCCTGCAGATCCCCCGCATCCAGGACGCCTACTTCAAGCGCGACCCCGAGTACCCCCGTGGCATCACGGTTCCCGCGATCGTCGACATCCCGACGGGTGCCGTCGTCACGAACGACTTCAAGCAGATCACCGTCGACCTCGAGACGCAGTGGCGCGACCTGCACCGGGACGGCGCCCCCGACCTCTACCCCGAGGCCCTGGCCGACGAGATCGAGGCCGTGAGCGAGCCGATCTACCGCTACGTCAACAACGGTGTCTACCGGTGCGGCTTCGCCGGCACGCAGGAGGCGTACGACAAGGCCTACCGCCGGCTGTGGGAGAACCTCGACCTGCTCGAGGAGCGGCTCTCCACGCGGCGCTACCTCGTCGGCGACCACATCACCGAGGCCGACGTGCGCCTCTTCACGACCCTGGTGCGCTTCGACCCCGTCTACCACGGCCACTTCAAGTGCAACCGCAGCAAGCTCATCGAGATGCCGGCCCTCTGGGGCTACGCCCGCGACCTCTTCCAGACGCCGGGCTTCGGTGACACGGTGGACTTCACGCACATCAAGGCGCACTACTACGTCGTGCACAAGGACGTGAACCCCACGGGGGTCATCCCCCTCGGTCCGGCGCTCGAGAACTGGGCCACGCCGCACGGCCGCGAGCAGCTCGGTGGCTCGCCCTTCGGCGACGGCACGCCGCCCGGGCCGCCCCGCGAGGTCGTGCCGGCCGAGCACAACCCGGTGCTCGCCCTGCTCGACGCCTGACCGACGCCTGACGACGCAGCACCGACGCCGTATGCCGCCGGGTCCGTCTGTCGTGCAGGTGAACCCGGCGGTTCGCGGTCGTCAGGACAGGAAGAACTCGGCGAGGACCGGGGCGAGCACGGAAGCCGCCACCTGGTGGAACTCCCCGGGCAGCTCCAGCGCGCGCCCGTGCGGCAGCGCGTCGGCGAGCACCTGCGCGGCGTCGTGCAGCGGGGGCATGGCCGTGCCGCTGCTGCACACGGACAGGAACGGCGCCGTGATCCCGCGCAGGGTGTCGACGGGGAGGCTCTGGTCGTCACCCCCGAGGCTGAGTCCGTCGTACTTGACGGTGTAGGCCATCGAGAGCATCGGCTCCCACGTCGGCGTCCCCACCAGGGCGTCGACCATCTCGTCGGGCATCCCGACGACGACCCCGTTGAAGTAGCGCAGGATCCCCTCCCGGTCGCCGGCGGCCTCGAAGCGTTCCAGGGTGCCGAGGTAGTCGTCGGGCGCGGGCCACGCCGCGCTCCGGTAGGGCACCTCGATAGCCGCGGCCCTGGTGATCCGCGCTCCGGCCGCGAGCGCCTCGATGACGAGCGCCCCACCCGACGAGACACCGAAGACGTAGGCGGGAGAGTCGGATTCGCCCATCCCGAGGACGGCGACGAGGTCCTCGACCTCGCAGGCGAGGACGGTCCGGCGCCAGTCGTCGGCCTCGTCCTGGTTGTCGCCGCTGTCGCCGCGGCCGCGCCGGTCGTAGGTGATGCCCGTCAGGCCGAGCCCTCCCAGCGCCTGCGCGAGGTCGCGGAAGGCCCCGCGGTCGCAGAAGGCGCCACCCACGACGACGGCGACCGGGCCGGACCCGTAGGCCTCGTAGGCGATCGTCGTCCCGTCCGCCGACGCGGTCTTCCCCAGCTGCTGCTCCATCGTCCGACTCCTCGTCGTCTCGACCTGCGGGTCAGGTCCTCACCCCCACGTCGAACACGGGCACCCGTTCTCGACACGACGGCTCGAATGGTCCGTCACCGTCCCGGCCGGGCTCACACCGGCTTGCGCGAGAAGACCTCGGCCCGGTCCTCCTCGGGCACGGTGTCCATGAACTCCGACACGGCGGGTGAGAGCGCCGGCCAGGTCTCGTGCTGCTCCACGGGCACGACGGTGCTGACGACGCCGTCGCGGTGCACCTCCACGAGGTTCCACGACTGCGGCCCGTCGACCCCCATGAGCAGGTGGCGGGGCGCACCGACGTCGTCGACGTAGCTGACTCCCCCGGCGACGAGGACCGGGATGCCGCCGAGCGTGCCGAAGCTCGTCACGTGCAGGTGGCCGCTCAGCACGGCCCGCACGTCGGTGCCCTCGATGACCCTGCGCAGTCGCCCGGCGTCCCTGAAGTCGAGCAGCTGCATGACGGGTGACCGGTACGTGATGGGGGCGTGGTGCACCACGAGCAGGGTGCCGTGCTCCGCCGGGGTCGCGAGCACGCCGGCGAGCCAGGCGTACTGGGCATCGGACAGGCCCCCGTGGTGGTAGCCGGGGACGGCGGAGTCGACGGCCACGACGCGCAGGCCGTGCACCGTCGTCACCGTGTCCTGCGGGTCGTCCGTGTCGCGTCCGTGCAGCACGCGTGCCATCGGCCGTCGCTCGTCGTGGTTGCCGCCGGTCAGCACGAGGGCGCACCCCAGGCGCTCGACCACCGGTTCGACGATGGTGCGCAGCAGCTCGTACGCCGCCTCGTCGCCGCGATCGGCGAGGTCGCCCGAGATGACGACGGCGTCGATGCGCTCACCCGAGGCCTCGACGCGGGAGAGCGCCTTGCGCAGCTGCGCCCGGGTGTCGATGCGACCGGCCAGCAGGCCGTCGCCGGCGACGAGGTGGGGGTCCGACAGGTGCGCGATGACGTGGGTCGGCGGGGGCCGGGTGCCGCTGGTCTGCATGGCCCCAGCGTAGGACCGCGCTCGGCAGGCCTTCAGTGGCGCAGCTGGCAGGCCGGGCACCAGTAGAGTCGGCGGCCGGCGATCTCCCTCTGCTGCAACGGGTTCGAGCACCGCGGGCACGGCTGGCCGGTGCGCTTGTAGACGAGGAATCGGCGTTCGAAGGTGTTGCCGAGACGTTCGCCGGTGGAGGCGCGGGTGATCGCGCGCGCCTTGGCCGACCCACGCATCCGGGTCGCGTCGGCGACCTGGTCGGGCATGGTGATGATCTGCGCGAAGGTCACCCCGAGGGGCATGAGCAGCACGAGGTCCTGCCAGATCTCGCCCCACACCTCGGCAGAGACGTCGACGCCCCGCGTCAGCGGGTCGACGGCAAGCCGGTGGAGCACCTCGCACCGGTAGACGTTGCCGACCCCGGCCACCACCGCCTGGTCCATGAGGAGCTCGGCGAGCGTGCGGCGACTGCGGTGCAGGCGCTCCCAGCCGGCTTCCGGGTGCTGGGCACGACGCAGGGGGTCGGGCCCGAGCCCGGAGATGATCTCGCGGCGGCGTGACGCGTCGACGAGCGTGCAGATCATCGGTCCGCGCAGGTCGGCCCAGTGGGTCGGTCCGACGAGCCGCAGGCGGACGGCTCCGACCGGCGCCGGGACCGACTCGGCCGCACGGGGTTTCACGTGGAACGAGCCGATCAGGCCGAGGTGGACGTGCAGGGTGGCATCACCCACGTCGACGAAGAGGTGCTTGCCCCAGGCCCCCGCCCGCTCCAGCACCCGGCCGTCGAGCCGCTCGGCGTCCGCGGCGAACCGCCCCTGCGGGCTCGAGGCCGCCACCTCGTGCCCACGGAAGGCCCGCTCGAGGCGGCGAGCCAGCGCGTGGATGGTGTGTCCCTCCGGCATGTCGTCCTCCCGCTCGGGTGACTGCGCGGCGACGACCGCACCCCGAGGTCGTACCCGGCGGGCTCGGATCGGGTTCACCGCCTGTTGCCAGCCACCCGGCAGGATCGGCCGCTACCGTGGATGATCCAGACCGTGGTCCGTCCTCGGGGGCGCGACCTCAGCATGTCCGTGGGGGGTCGCCATGAGCCAGGCCACCCGATCGCCGGTGACCACGCCGTCGTCGGGTCGAGCGCCCACCCGTGCCGGGGCCGGCTGGCTGGTCGCCGTCGCCGCGACCGTCGCCGCGATCGTCGTCGCGATCGTGGTGGGCGGTCTGCTGAGCCAGCTGGTGCACCCGTTCCTGCGCCATGACGACTGGCAGGCCGTGCTGCCGCAGGGGGCCCCGGGATCCACGGCACACGTCGCGCGCAACCGCTACGAGGGGCGTTGGCTCAACACGGTCTACTGGTTCGTCGTCGGGCAGCGGGCGCCCCTGTCGGTGGCCATGGCGGTGTTCGTCGCGGGCTACGCCGCCTTCGTGGCGGGCCTCGTCCGGCTGCTGAGGCTGCGGGTCGCCCCCTCCGTCTTCCTCGCCACCCTCGCCCTGCTCGTCTCGCCCGTCTGGGTGCGGCTCGCCTACTGGCCGGGGACGCTGTCGGCGGCGATGCTCGTCGCAGGGGCGGCCGTGTGGACCCTGCCGTGGGCGCGTCGCCGGCACGTCACCCTCGGTCTCTGGCTCGTGGGCTCCGTCGTGGCGTCCGTGCTCTCCTACCCGCCCGTGGCCTTGCTCCTCCTGCTGGCGCTGGCGCTGTGCGAGCTCGCCGCTCCCGTGCGCCGCCTCGTGCTGCTCGCCGGGGGGTTCGTCGCCGCGTACGGGCTCGGAGTCCTGCTGACCTTCGCGCTCAACGCCCTCGCGTTCGGGCAGTTCGGCGTCACCATCTCGGCGTGGCGGCGGCCCAACCCGCTGCGGAGCCCGGAGGCGCTCGTGACCAACGTCGGTCGCTACCTCGCCCAGCTCGAGGCCCTCGGCTCGTCTCTGGGCTGGGCCTGGGTCGTGGGCGCCGTCGGCCTCGTCGTCGCTGTGGCCGGGCGCTCGACACGGCGCTCCGCACTCGTCGTCCTCGGCGCCGTCGGCGTCGTCGTCGCACTGGAGGGCGGGTTGACGGTGGTCACCGGTGTCGTGGCCGGCGAACGGGCATCCCTGTGGGCGTGGCCGGCTATCTGTCTACCAATTGCGTTGCTGCTCAAGGGGATTCGCCCGATGCGACGCTTCGCTGCTGGCGCCCTCGCGATCGTGGCCGCTCTCGGGCTGGCGGCCTGGCGGGCCGACCTCGGTGACCACCAGACCACTCGGCAGCAGTACGACGCGATCGTCGACGAGACCGCGCAGCTCGCAGCCGACCACCCCGGCCAACGAGTGGTGCTGTGGATGGAGCCGCGGTGGCGGGTCACCGTCCAGGGATCGATGACGGCCGTGACGCTGCGCTCCATGCTCTACGTCGAACGCGGACTCAACCCGAGGTGGTGCCGGCCCGTCGAGTGCGACCTCATCGCGCACGACGTGGCCCGGCACCCGTCGGCCGCCTCGGCGCGGCGCGTGGACGGCATGACCGTCATGCTCGTGCCGTCACCGCCGCCCTGGCTCTGATCGCCGTCAGGGGCGCTCCTCCTTGGCCATGCCCATGAGGTCGAGGATGCGGCGCAGGTCCTCCATCGAGGCGAACTCGACGGTGATCTTGCCCTTGCGCTGGCCGAGGGCGATGGCGACGCGGGTCTCGAGGTGGTCGGCGAGGCCGGCGGTGAAGTCGTCGAGCTGGGGATGGCGGCTGCCGGCCCGCGGTCGGCGGGCCCTGGGGGCCTCGTTGCCCTCACCGAGCGAGACGAGCTCCTCCACCGTCCGCACGGACAGGCCCTCCGCGACGATCCGTTGGGCCATCCGCTCCATGGCGGCCGCATCGGCCATGCCGAGCAGGGCGCGGGCGTGACCAGCGCTCAGCACCCCTGCTGCCACCCGGCGCTGCACGAGCGGCGGGAGCTTCAGCAGGCGCAGCGTGTTCGAGATCTGCGGGCGCGAGCGGCCGATGCGGGTGGCGAGCTGCTCGTGCGAGCAGCCGAAGTCGTCGAGCAGCTGCTGGTAGGCCGCTGCCTCCTCGAGCGGGTTGAGCTGGCTGCGGTGCAGGTTCTCGAGCAGGGCGTCACGCAGCAGGTCGTCGTCGCTCGTCTCCTTGATGATGGCCGGCACCGTGGTGAGGCCGGCGGCCTGCGAGGCACGCCACCGCCGCTCACCCATGATGAGCTCGAAGGTGCGCCCCTCTGCCTCGGCGAGCTGCTCACCGGGGATCCGGCGCACGACGACGGGCTGCAGCACACCGATCTCGCGGATCGAGTGCACGAGCTCGTCCATGTGGTCCTCGTCGAAGACCGTGCGGGGCTGGCGGGGGTTGGGCCGGATCGCATGGACGTCGAGCTCGGCGAACTCCGCCCCCGGCACGACGGCCAGGCCCGCGTCGGACCCGGATGCAGCCGTGCCATCCGTACCCACGGTGGCGTCAGACCGCCGGGCATCAGCATCGGCACCGCCCTGACCTGCGTCGACGTGCTGCTCGGAGGTGTGGCTCGTGTCGGGCTGGTTCGAGTCGGCGGTGACCGGCCCGGATGCGGCACCGTCGGTCTCCGGCGTGCGGGGCGAGCTCGGTGACGTGGGGGCCGAGGGGGGCGGAGTCGCGCCCGGTGCGCGGTGGAAGGCGCTTCCCTCGCGAGCCTCCACCGGATCGGCGGCCGTCTTCTGCTCGGCGAAGAAGACGTCGACAGGACGTCCGGCTCCATTGCTCGGTGCGCTCGGGATGAGTGCTCCCAGCCCTCGCCCCAGTGCTCGCCGCTTCTCCGCCATCCGCCAACTCCTCGTCGTGCCGACGCGCTCGTCGCGTCCGGCGATCAGTGTAGGTGCTTCACGTCCTCGGACCGATCCGGGTCCTCGTCCGATCGGTCTCATCAGGCTGGGTGTTTCACGTGGAACAAGGCTGATGGGTCGCGCTGGGTGTCGTTTCACGTGGAACCGCCAGGTGTTCACGTGGTTCCACGTGAAACAAGGACCCGTCGTGCCGCTCGATGTCCACCTGTGTTCCACGTGAAAGGCGGTGCTCCCAGCGCGACAGCGGCTCGGAGCAGGGTTTCACGTGGAACGACGACGCCTCACGCGTCGCGCGCCGCCCCCCGGTCGGCCAGCTCGCCGGCGGCCTCGAGGTAGGCGAGGGCGCCGCTGCTGCCCGGGTCGTACGTCATCACCGTCTCGCCGAAGCTCGGCGCCTCGGACACCCGCACCGACCGGGGCACGGTCGTGCGGAGCACCTCGTTCGGGAAGTGCTCGCGCACCTCGTCGGCCACCTGGGCTGAGAGCCGGGTGCGTCCGTCGTACATCGTCAGCAGGATCGTCGAGACGTGCAGGTCGGGGTTCAGGTGCAGCTTGATGAGGTCGATGTTCTTGAGCAGCTGCGAGAGACCTTCCAGGGCGTAGTACTCGCACTGGATCGGGATGAAGACCTCGGTCGCCGCGACCATGGCGTTGACCGTGAGCAGGCCGAGGCTCGGAGGGCAGTCGATGAGCACGTAGTCGAAGTCGTGTCCGGCCGTGGCCGCCGCGAGGATCGCCTTCTGCAGGCGCGACTCGCGGGCCACGAGCGAGACGAGCTCGATCTCGGCGCCCGCCAGGTCGATGGTGGCCGGGGCGCAGTGCAGGTTCGGCACCGCCGAGCACGGCTGCACCACGTCGAGCAGTGGCGTCCCGTCCACGAGCACGTCGTAGATCGAGGGCACCTCGGCGTGGTGGTCGATGCCGAGCGCGGTGCTCGCGTTGCCCTGCGGGTCGAGGTCGATGACGAGCACCCGCAGGCCCGACTGCGCCAGGGCGGCCGCGATGTTGACCGTGGTCGTCGTCTTGCCGACGCCACCCTTCTGGTTCGACACCGTGATGACGCGCGGCCGGGCCGGCTTCGGGAACTGCCGTCCGGTGAGGTGGATGCGACGCCTCGCGTTGTCGGCAAGTGCCTTCGCCAGCGGGGTGTCCTCCCCGACCGCCGGGATCGCCGAGGCGAGCTCGTCCCGGTCGTCGGAGTCGCCCGGAGCTGGTGGGGCAGCCGGCGGGACGTTCTCGGAGGCCGGCTCCCCCTCGGTCGCGGCCGCGCTGTCCACAGCGTTGTCCCCAGCGCCGGATGTGCCGGTTTCCCGTTCGTTCGACGCCTTTTCGGGCTCTTCGTCCACCGCGTTGTCCACAGGCTGTGCGCTCATCAACGTCTGGCGACCGGCTGCATCAGGGGCGGGGTCGGCGTGAGGCTCGGTTTCACGTGAAACAGCGTGCGCACGAGCCAACCAACCCAGTCTGCGGTGCTCGGCCGTCGGCTCGGGTTCACTGGGCCAGCCCAGGTTCGTCGACATCGTCACAGGGACAGTACCTCCGGGTGTGCGGTGCGGCGTGGCTGTGCCGATCGCCGAGCCGCTCGAATTGGTCTGGGGTCGATCATGACGGACGGCGGCGCGGTTCGCCGCCCGCCGGGCCGTTGCGGCGCGTGCCGCGTGGACGGTCGGCCCGGCGGCGGGCCGAGCCGGCGCTCGACGGGGCACGTGAACGGAACCGGCGCCGGTCGACGACCTCGTCGACGGTGGCCCGCAGCACGAAGGTGGGCGCGGCCAGGAGCTCGGACCCGTAGGTCTCGACCGCGGCGTCGACGACACCCAGGCGCTGCAGGGCGGCGCCCGACTCGGCCAGCTCCTCGGCCGCCCGCTCACCCTTGAGCGCGAGCAGGCTCCCACCCGCCTCGAGCAGCGGGAGCGTCCACTCGGCCAGCTGCGCGATGCGCGAGACGGCCCGCGCGGTGACCCAGGGGGCCTGCAACCGGTCCCACATCGCCTCCGCCCGTGCCGTGTGCACGGTGACGTTGGACAGGTCGAGCTGCGCCACGACGCCGGAGAGCCACCCGGTGCGTCGGGCCAGGGGCTCGACGAGGTGCACGTCGAGGTCGGGTCGGGCGATGGCGAGCGCCAGGCCGGGCAGGCCGGCGCCGGAACCGACGTCGATGAGCTGCTGGCGCTGCGGGCCTCGCGGGATGGCCTCGTGCACGACGGCGCAGTTGAGCACGTGGCGGTCCCACAGTCGCGGGGCCTCACGGGGTCCGATCAGGCCGTGGCTGATCCCCGTGTCGGCGAGCACGGCGACGAAGCGCTCCGCGAGCTCCAGCCGGTCACCGAAGACGAGCGCCGCCACCGCGGGGGTGGGCGGCACGCGCGGCTCGTCGGGCCCGTCAGGGCCGAGGTCCGACACGGGCTCGTGCTCCTCGTGCTGGTGGTGGATGGGTCCGGTGGGTCCGCCCCGTTTCACGTGGAACGGGGCGGAACACTCACGCCGGGAGGATGACGATGTGGCGGTTCGGGTCGACACCCTCGGACTCGGAGACGAGCCCCGCGGCAGCGACCTCGTCGTGCACGACCTTGCGCTCGAAGGCGCTCATCGGCTCGAGGGACTGCTTGACGCCGGACTGCTTGACCTCGGCGATGGCGGCCTGCGCCAGCTCGACGAGCGCGGAGCGACGCTCGGCGCGGTGGCCGGCGATGTCGAGCATGAGTCGGCTGCGCTCACCCGTCTCGGCCTGCACGGCCAGCCGGGTCAGCTCCTGCAGCGCCTCGAGCACCTTGCCGTCGGTGCCGACCAGGCGTCGGGGCACCCGGCCCTCGTCCGAGTCGACGATGGCGATGGCGGCGCGGTCCCCGTCGACGTCGACGTCGATGTCACCGTCGAGGTCGGCGATGTCGAGCAGGCTCTCGAGGAAGTCGGCCGCGACCTCCCCCTCGCGCTCGAGCTGGCGCACCCGCGAGCCCTTCTCACCCTTGGCGGCGGGCTGTGCCGACGCCCCGTCCTCACCGGAGTCCGCGTCGTCGGTGCCCGGTGCCTCGTCCGCGGACTGCGCCTCGCCGGCGTCCTCTGCATCGCTCGGCTCGGTCGTCGCCGACCCCGCCCCCGTCATAGCGGCGTTCCCGCTCGTGTCGGCGGTGGCCCCGACGGTCGCCGTGGTGTCGGCGTTCTCGACGGTCTCGGTCGCCTCGGCAGCCGAGGCGTCGTCGCGCTGGGTGGCCTGGATGTCGCTCATGGGTGCTCCTTCGTTCACCGTCCCGACCTGTGGACAACTCGTATCCGTGCAGGTCAGGGGCCGGGGTGGTGTGGAAAAGTCTGTGGACGGTGCGTCAGCGGCCGTTCTTCGGCGCCTGCGGCCGCGGGGTCTGGGTCTTCGCGCGCTTCTTGCCCTTGGGCTGCTGGCGCTGGCCGGCCTTGGGGGCGTCGTCGGCGACCGTGTCGGCATCGACGAGGCCGGGCACGGTCAGCTCGTCCATGTCCTTGCCGCGGCGCTTGAGCCGCTCGCGGCGGGCGCGCTCGGCCTCGGAGCCGGGCGCCGGCATGTTGCGGATGACGTAGAACTGCTGGCCCATGGTCCAGAGGTTGGTGGTCAGCCAGTAGAGGAGCACACCGATGGGGAAGTTGATGCCGGAGATCGCGAAGAAGATCGGCATCAGGTAGAGGAGCACCTTCTGCTGCTTGGCGAACGGGTTGTCGAGCGCGGAGGCCGGCATGTTCTTGCGCATCAGCTGGTACTGCGTCGTGAACGTCGTCGCCGACATGAGCACGATGAGCACGGCCGTGAGGATCTTGACGCTGAGGTCACCGCTCGTGAGGAAGGCGTCCGACAGCTTGGCGCCGAAGATCGTCGAGCTCTCGATCTGGGCGGCCACCTCGTTGGTGATCGGGCCGATCGCGGGGTGCCCCGGCACGCCCTCGGCCTGGGCCTTGAGGTTGTTGAGCAGCTGGAAGAGCGCGAAGAAGAACGGGGACTGGATGAGGATCGGCAGGCACGAGCTGAACGGGTTCGTGCCGGTGCGGCGGTAGAGATCCATGATCTCCGCCTGCTGCGCCTTCTGGCTCTCCGGGTCGCGCTTGCCCTTGTACTTCTTCTGGATCTTCTGCATCTCGGGCTGGATCAGCTGCATCCGGCGCGAGGAGTGGATCTGCTTGACGAAGAGCGGGATGAGCAGCACGCGGACGACCACGGTCAGGCCGACGATCGACATGGCCCACGCCCAGCCGGTGGGCAGGCCGATGACGTCGAAGAGCCAGTGCCACGCGTACATGACCCACGCTTCACCGAACTTGATCGGATAGAGCAGGGTGTTGAAGAAGTCGATCAACGTGTGTCCTCTGTCATCGGGCGCTGCGCCCGTCGTGCGGCCGGGCACCGAGTCGGTGCCGGACGATCACTCTGGTCGGCCCATTGTGCCGGGTGGTCAGGTCGTGGGGCGGTAGTCGGACGGATGCCAGTCGTTGCGTTGCGCCCACGTCCTCGGAACGGGGTCGACCCCGCCGGGGTTCCAGGGATTGCACCGCCCGATCCGGCGCGCGGCGAGCCAGCTGCCCCGCACGGGTCCGAACCGGGTGAGCGCGGTGACCGCATACTGCGAGCAGCTGGGGTAGAAGCGGCAGGTCGCGGGGCGCATCGGCGAGATGAGGCGCTGGTAGAGCCGGACGAGCAGCACGAGCGGCGCCGCGAGCACGCGGCCCACCGGGGAGCCCGGCCGTCCCGGCGCCGACGTCATGGCCGTCGCCCCCGGCACACGGTGTCGAGCTGGCGCCCCACGGCGCCGTCGAGCTGCTCCCAGCCGGCCTCGGCCGCCGCGGGGTTGGCGCGCACGACGAGGTCGAGGCCCTCGGGAAGCTGGGCGAGGCGCGCCGACATGCTGGCCCGCAGCCGGCGCTTCGTGCGGTTGCGCACCACCGCGTTGCCGACGGCCTTGGACACAACAAAACCGACGCGCGGCGGAAGATCCGCACGCGCATCGGTCCGGTTGGCATGCACGACGATGAGTCGCCCGCCTGCTCTGCTGGCGCCGGGCCCGCGCACCACCGAGGTGAAGTCAGCCCGCTCGCGCAGGCGATGACGTGCCGGCAGCACGCCGGGCCTCCCGGCGACTCAGGCCGAGAGCTCGGCGCGGCCCTTGCGACGACGGGCGCCGAGGATGGCGCGGCCGGCGCGGGTGCGCATGCGCAGGCGGAAGCCGTGCGTCTTGGCGCGGCGACGGTTGTTCGGCTGGAAGGTGCGCTTGCTCACGAGGTTCTCCGTAGGTTGCGGGGGCCCGTCCGAGGACGGTCCGGTCCCCGGCTTGACTGGTCTGGCTGGGTGTGACCCGATGGGCGGTGTCGACGCGACCGCAATCGGCAAGCCCGTGGAGCTCCGAGGCCCGGCGTGCCGGTCTCGGGGCCATGGGCATGCGAAAGAGGTCGCAGACACGCTCGGTCAACGATACGGGAGCGTCGGAACGAGGGTCAAACCGGGGACGCTGAGCGCGCCACGTGGAGCAAAACATCTGATCCTCGGACGTCTGCGGGCGAATGCAAGCCGACACGCCGAGTCGCCGGGATTTGCCCGGTCCTCGGATTGTCACTGCCCAGCGAAGACCTGTACGTTTTCACCTTCGAGGACCCTCACCACCCCCATGCACAGGCTGTGGACAAAGGTGTGGACAACAGGGCATCGTTCACCAGGACAAGCGGACGCACCCGTCGTCCCACCCGGCCCAGGCACCGGCTCCGCCCACGGAACCTGCCTCCCGCGCCGGTCACGCAACAGGCGCAATGAACTCAGGGGCAGGTGGAAGTAGACGTGGTCGAGACCGGCGTGGACTACGCGCAGATCTGGCAGCAGACCCTCGGCACGCTCGACTCGGTCGGTCTGTCGAACCAGGAACGCGCCTTCGTCCGGCTCTGCCGCCTCATCGGCGTGCTCGACCAGACGGCCCTCGTGCGCGCCCCCAACACCTTCACCAAGGACTTCCTCGAGACCCGGGTGCGCGAGCAGATCCACACCGCGCTCGCCGAGCAGCTCGGGCACCCCGTCCAGCTGGCCGTGTCGGTCGACGAGAGCCTCGAGACCGACCTCGGCATGATCCACGACGAGCCCACCGGTCAGGCCGCGCACGACGGGGGCCGTGACGGCTCGCGGGACGGCTCCCGCGACAGCTCGCGTGACACGGCCCGCGACAGCGGCCGCGACTTCAGCCGCACCGGCTCGGCCAACGGCGACCCGCTGCGCGACCTCGCCGAGAGCGCGCCCGCCCTCAACGGCGCCGACCTCGACGAACCGCGCCAGGCGGCATACCCGGGCGGGCAGACGCGCATGGAGCTCGGCCACGACCCGCTGAGCGGCGGCGAGAGCGGGCCGCTCCGGCTGCAGCAGCGGCCCGAGCCGACGTCGCCCGGAGACACGCGCCTCAACCCGAAGTACACCTTCGACACCTTCGTCATCGGCGCGAGCAACCGTTTCGCGCACGCCGCGGCCGTCGCGGTCGCGGAGGCGCCGGCCAAGGCGTACAACCCGCTCTTCGTCTACGGCGAGTCGGGGCTGGGCAAGACCCACCTGCTGCACGCCATCGGGCACTACGCGCGCACCATGTTCCCCAACGTGCGGGTGCGCTACGTGAACTCCGAGGAGTTCACCAACGACTTCATCAACAGCATCCGCGACGACAAGGCGAGCGCGTTCCAGAACCGCTACCGCAGCGTCGACGTGCTGCTCATCGACGACATCCAGTTCCTCCAGGGCAAGCTGCAGACCCAGGAGGAGTTCTTCCACACCTTCAACACGCTGCACAACGCGAACAAGCAGATCGTCATCACGAGCGACCTGCCGCCGCGTGAGCTCTCGGGCTTCGAGGACCGGATGCGCACCCGCTTCGAGTCGGGCCTGCTCACCGACGTCCAGCCCCCCGACCTCGAGACCCGCATCGCGATCCTGCGCAAGAAGGCCATCCAGGACCGGATGACCGTGCCCGACCCGGTGCTCGAGTACATCGCGACGAACTTCAGCACGAACATCCGTGAGCTCGAGGGCGCGCTCATCCGCGTCACGGCCTTCAGCAACCTCAACCGCCAGGCCGTCGACCTGCCGCTCGCCGAGATCGTGCTCAAGGACGTGCTCCCCAACGAGACGCCCAACCAGGTGACGGCCGCGACGATCATGGCCGTGACCGCCGCCTACTACGCGGTGACGCTCGAGGACCTCTGTGGCTCGAGCCGGTCGCGCCAGCTCGTGACGGCCCGCCAGATCGCGATGTACCTCTGCCGTGAGATGACCGACCTGTCGCTGCCGAAGATCGGCCAGCACTTCGGCGGCCGCGACCACACCACCGTCATGCACGCCGACCGCAAGATCCGCGAGCTGATGGGCGAGCGCCGCGCCATCTACAACCAGGTCACCGAGCTGACGAACCGGATCCGCCAGCAGTCGCACTGACGCTCGCTCCCACGGACGCGGCCCGATGGCGTATGCCGTCGACCGCGTCCCGCGTCACACCGCGGCGCCCGCGCCCGTGACCGTGCCGACCGAGGTGGCCCGGCGGGCGGCGATGGTGCTCGCCAGCGCCTCGTCCCACGGCGTCGGCTCGAGCCCGAAGGTGCGCTGCGTCAGCTCCGAGTCGAGCACGAAGGGCCGCTCGAACTGGTGCCGGGTCTCGCGGACCTCGCGCATGAAGGGGACGACGAGCCCGGCCGCGGTGCCGAGCGGTCGGGGCAGCACGCGGACCCGACGACTCCGCACGCCGGCGAGCCGCGCGACGTCGGCGGCCGCCTGCTCGAAGGTGCGGGGCGGCGCCGTCGGCACGTGCCAGGCACGGCCCCAGCCGTCGTCGCCGGTCGCGACGCGTGCTGCGAGCCGGCCGACGTCGGGGACGTAGGTCCACGAGTGCGGGGCGTCGGGTCGGCCCACCGGCACGAAGGGCGTGCGACCGCCGAGGACCGCGTCGACGACGATGTCGCCCAGGTAGCTCGTGCGCGGCGTCGTGCCCGGCCCGAAGTAGTCGCTCGAGCGCAGCTCGGTGACGCGCAGGCGGCCGGCCTCGTGGCGGGCAAGGGCCTCGTGCCACATGTCGGCGCGGAGCGCGCCCTTGTGGCCCGCGGGCCGCAGCGCGTCGTCCTCGTGCATCGGCGCGTCCACCTCGCCGTAGCCGTAGCGGTTGCCGATGATGACGAGACCGGCGCCCGTGGCCTCCGCCGCGGCGAGCGTGGCGGCGGCGATCGGCGGCCAGTCGGTGTCCCACGTCGTGTAGCTGGGCGGGTTGACGGCGTTGACGATGCTGGCGGCGCCCCGGGCCCGCGCCGTGACCGCTGCGGTGTCGCCCGCGTCGAGGGCCACCACCTCGACGCGGCTCGCGCCGTCCGGGTGGCTCTGGAGCCAGGGCTGCTCGGTGACCCGCCCCGAGCGCGAGGCGAGGGTGACGGTGTGGCCGAGCGCGACGAGGGCGGCGGTCGTGGTGCGTCCGACGCCGCCGGCGCCGAGGACGAGGTGGTGCGACATGGGTGACTCCTGGTGATGAGGCGGGTTGACGAGGCGGGTGACGAGGTGGGTGACGAGGTGGGTGACGAGGTGGGTGTGCAGGGGCCGAGGTGTGGGCCCCCTGCTTTCGTGAGCGGTGCTCACACTTCAAGCATGGGCCGCGGCCCGGAGAAAAGCAAGAGCAGTGCTCACTTTTTTCGTCCCGGTGTGGCAGGCTCGGGTCATGCAGACCCCCGCGCCCCTGGGCAAGCGCGCCCGCAACCGGCTCGCCGTCGAGGCCGACATCCTCCGGGTGGCCCGTGAGCACCTCGCGACCGACGGGGCGGCGGCGCTCAGCCTGCGCGCCGTCGCGCGCGACCTCGGCATGGTGTCGTCGGGGGTCTACCGCTACGTCGAGAGCCGCGACGAGCTCCTCACACGGCTCATCGTCGACTCCTACCGCTCCCTCACCGCGGCCGTCCGGCTCGCCCACGACGCCGTGCCGGCCGGCGACCTCACGGGCCGGTGGGACGCGATCGGCCGGTCGCTGCGGGGATGGGCGCTCGAGCACCCACACGACTTCGCGCTGCTCTACGGCTCCCCCGTCCCCGACTACGAGGCGCCCGCCGAACGCACCCAGGAGCCGGGCACGGCCGTCCTCGCCCTCCTCGTCCGCCTGCTCCACGACACGCGCGCCGCCTCCCGTCTCGCCCGCCCGGATGCCTTGGGCATCGACCCACGCGCCGCCGACGCCGGTCTCGGCGCGCTGCTCGGGGACGAGATGTTCGCCGGCCTCGCCCTCGACGCGTCGACGCTGGCGCAGGGAGTGGCGGCCTGGACGCTGCTGCTCGGTGCCGTCACGAGCGAGGTCTTCGACCAGCTCGGGCCGCTGCCCGACGGCGAGGCCCTCTTCGAGTGCCTGCTGTCGGCGTCGCGCCACCTCGTCATCGCGACAGCCTGAGACCCGTGGGTGCGCCGCCACGAGCGCACCGCGCTTGCGCCAGTCCGCCGGGAAGGCCACCGGTCGTCCACATCCGTCCACAGGTCTGTCCACAGCTGTGTGCACAACGGCGTGCCGGAGGGGGTGGCAGGCCATCAGCGGTTCGCCGACGTTGTCCACCGGTTGTGGACAACTCTGTGGATGCCGGGGTCGAGACGGTCCACAGCCGGATCACCTGCAAGCGCCCCAAAACGGGCGCTCGACGCCGCGTTCTCCACACCGGCCTGTGGACAACTGTGGACATCGCCCCCAAACCTGCGGACAACCGAGCCGCTGCCTGTGAGGACGATGTGCACGACCGGATCGCGTCCACAGGCAGCCCTGACGGACGGCGTCGGTCCCCCACACGTCCTGCACACGGCCGCGCCGGTGCTGACCTGCGCGGACGCCGGTTGTCCACAGCATCCACACCACCTATGACTATGACGAGATCCCTCTTACATGGATGAAGCCCCGACAACGAGGGTCGAGCGGACACCCCGGACGAGGGCCGGGACGTCACCTCGGAGAACACCCGGACGGCACCCGGACGGAGGACGGGGAGGGCGTGTGGTGCCCAGCACCGGCAGGCACTAGTGTCTGAGCCCCAATGTCCTTCCCCGTCGAAGTGAGTGCACCGTGAAGTTTCGGGTTGAGCGAGACGTCCTGGCCGAGGCCGTGACCTGGGTGGCGCGCGGCCTGCCGGCCCGCCCGCCGGTCCCCGTGCTCGCCGGCGTGCTCGTCGACGCGAACGAGGACGGCACCCTGACCCTCTCCGCCTTCGACTACGAGGTGTCGGCACGGATCACCGTGCCGGCCGACGTCGCCGAGGCCGGCCAGGTGCTCGTGCTCGGCCGACTGCTCGCGGACATCTCGCGCAACCTGCCGAACAAGCCCATCGACGTCAGCACCGACGGCACGAAGGTCAACGTCGCGTGCGGGTCCTCGCGTTTCGCGCTCCGTGAGATGCCGGTCTCGGACTACCCGACGCTGCCGGCGTCGCCCGAGACGAGTGGCACCATCGCCGGAGACGTCTTCACCCAGGCGGTGGCGCAGGTCTCGGTCGCGGCCGACAAGGGCGACACCCTGCCGATCCTCACCGGCGTGCGGATGGAGATCGACGGCGACAAGGTGACGCTGCTCGCCACCGACCGCTACCGCCTCGCCATGCGTGAGCTGACGTGGAGCCCGTCGGCCACCGACGCCAGCCACGTCGCGCTCATCCCGGCCCGTCAGCTCTCCGACACGGCTCGCGCCCTCGGGGCGTCCGGCTCCGTCGAGCTCGCCCTGGGCCAGGGCGGCGACGGCCTCATCGGCTTCGAGGCCGGGCAGCGTCGCGCCACGACCCGACTGCTCGACGGCGAGTACCCCAAGGTCACCTCGATCTTCCCGACCTCGGTCGACACCGAGGCCGTCATCGAGACCGCCGCGCTCGAGGAGGCCGTCAAGCGTGTCGCGCTCGTGGCCGAGCGCAACACCCCGGTGCTGCTGAAGTTCACCGACGGCCAGGTCGCCATCGAGGCCGGCACGGGCGACGACGCCCAGGCCTCCGAGGCGGTCGAGGCGACGCTCGACGGTCCCGAGATCCAGATCGCCTTCAACCCGCAGTTCCTGCTCGACGGCCTGCACGCGGTCGGCACCGCCTACAGCCGCCTGTCGTTCACGCAGCCGAGCCGCCCCGCCGTGCTCACCGGTCAGCCCGAGGCCGACGGTGACGCCGACAGCAGCTACCGCTACGTGCTCATGCCGGTGCGCTTCGCCAACTGAGCCCCGGTCCGCCCGACCACCGACGCACGCGCGTCGGGGCCAGGCGTAGCCTCGAACCGCCCGCTCCTCCCGCAGAAAGGCTCGCGTCATGCAGCTCGGTCTCATCGGTCTCGGCAAGATGGGCGGCAACATGCGCGAGCGGTTGCGTCGCGCGGGGCACGAGGTGGTCGGCTACGACCGCAACCCCGACGTCGCCGACGTGCGCACCCTGCCGGCCCTCGTCAAGGCGCTCGACGCCCCGCGCGTCGTCTGGGTCATGGTCCCCGCCGGCGACCCGACCCGCGAGACCGTGGCCAAGCTGGCCGATCTGCTCGAGCCGGGCGACCTCGTCATCGACGGCGGCAACTCGCGCTTCACCGACGACTTCGAGAACGCCAAGCTGCTCGCCGAGAAGAAGATCGGCTACGTCGACTGCGGCGTGAGCGGCGGCATCTGGGGCCTCGAGAACGGCTACGGCCTGATGTGCGGCGGCGACAAGAAGTGGGTCAAGGCGGCCATGCCGATCTTCGACGCGCTCCGTCCCGAGGGCCCCCGCGAGGAGGGCTTCGTCCACGCCGGCAAGGTCGGCGCCGGGCACTACACGAAGATGGTGCACAACGGCATCGAGTACGGCCTGATGGCCGCGTATGCCGAGGGCTACGAGCTGCTCGAGAAGAAGGACATCGTCACCGACGTGCCGGGCGCCTTCAAGGCGTGGAGCCGCGGCACCGTCGTGCGCTCCTGGCTGCTCGACCTCATGGTCGACGCGCTCGAGGAGAACCCGCACCTCGACGACGTGTCGGACTACACGAACGACTCCGGCGAGGGCCGCTGGACCGTCGAGGAGGCCATCGCCCTCTCGGTGCCGATGCCGGTTATCTCGGCCTCGCTCTTCGCCCGCTTCGCCTCCCGCCAGTCGAGCTCGCCCACGATGCAGGCCGTCGCAGCCCTGCGTGGCCAGTTCGGCGGGCACCAGGTCATGACGATCGCCGAGGGCGAGACGCTGCGAAAGGGCGACGTGCCGGCGACCGCCAAGCGGTCGGCGAAGAAGGAGTCCCCCACCAAGCAGGCGGCCAGGCGGGGTTCGGCGAAGAAGGCGAGCAGCAAGGCCGCGGCCTCCGCCTCCAAGGCCAACGTCGGTGCCGCGAAGGCGACCGCCGCCTCCGGCCGCGCCTCCTCGACCCGTGCGACCGACAGCGCCGACACGGTGCGCGGCCAGAAGCGCGCGGCGAAGAAGACCACCGCCACGAAGGCCTGAGCGGAGCCTCGCGCCCTCCGTGCACGTTCGTCACCTGACCCTCAAGGACTTCCGGAGCTACCCGAGCGCCGAGCTCGCGCTGTCGCCGGGCGTCACGACGCTCGTCGGCCTCAACGGTCAGGGCAAGACGAACCTGGTCGAGGCGGTCGGCTACCTCGCGACGCTCGGGTCGCACCGCGTGGCGACGGACCAGCCGCTCGTGCGGTTCGGCGCCGCGCAGGCGGTCGTGCGGGGGGCGGTCGTGCGCGACGAGCGCGAGACGATGGTCGAGCTCGAGATCACGCCGGGCCGGGCCAACCGGGCGCGGCTCGGGCGCTCGCCCGTGTCGCGGCCGCGCGACGTGCTCGGCACGGTGCGCACCGTGCTCTTCGCCCCCGAGGACCTCGCCCTCGTCAAGGGCGACCCGTCGGAGCGCCGCCGGTTCCTCGACGACCTGCTCGTGCAGCGCCAGCCGCGCTGGTCGGGGGTGCGCTCGGACTACGACAAGATCCTCAAGCAGCGCAACGCCCTGCTCAAGTCGGCCGCGCCGGTGCTGCGCCGCGGCGCGCGCCGCCCGCCGCGCCCGCGCGACGGGGAGCCCCCGCTCGACGAGGCGCGCGAGGCGGCGCTGCACACGCTCGACGTGTGGAACGAGCACCTGGCGGGCGTCGGGTCACAGCTGCTCTACGCGCGGCTGCGGTTGCTGCGCGACCTGACCCCCCACCTCTCCGACTGCTACGACGCGGTGAGCAACGCGTCCTCCCAGGCGCGCGCCACGTACAAGAGCTCGCTGCACGAGGAGCTCGCCGCCCGCCTGGCCGCGGGTGACGTGCCCGAGATCGACGAGCTGCGCACCGGGCTGCTCGAGACCATGGCGCAGGTGCGCCAGAACGAGATCGAGCGCGGCATCTCCCTCGTCGGCCCCCACCGCGACGACCTCGTGCTCTCGCTCGGCGAGCTGCCCGCCAAGGGCTACGCCAGCCACGGCGAGTCGTGGAGCTTCGCCCTGGGACTCAAGCTGGCGGCATACCGCCTGCTGCGGCGTGACCTCGGCGACGACCCCGTGCTCGTGCTTGACGACGTCTTCGCGGAGCTCGACTCGGGTCGCCGGGAGCGGCTCGCGGCGCTCGTCGCCGACTGCGAGCAGGTGCTCATCACGGCAGCCGTCGGTGCCGACGTGCCCGACGTGCTGCGTCGGCAGGGGCGCACGTATGCCGTCGAGCTCGGTCAGGTGCAGCCCGTGGCCGTCGCGGTCGCCGAGGAGATCGCCGAGGACAGCGCCGAGGAGATCGCGGAGGAGATCGCCGAGGAGATCATGGACGAGGACACCACCGATGCGTGACGAGCCGGAGGGGGACGCCCCGGTCGAGGGTGTGGTCGACGGTGTGGTCGACGGTCCGGCGGGCGTCGACGCGGACGGCGCGAGCGGGGGCCCGAGCGACGAGGACACCCGCATCGCCGACGCGGCGGCCTCGGCGCTGGCCCGGGCCCGCGCCGGCGCGGCCGAGAAGGGCCTGCGCCCGGGGATGCGGCCCAAGAAGCGGCGTCGCCCGATCGGCCAGGCGGCCGTGCTGTCGGGCTCGGCCCGCGACGGCCGGGACCCGTCGCTGCTCGGCGACCAGCTCGACCGGCTGCTGCTCGACCGGGGCTGGAAGGTCGACGTGGCCGTCGGCTCGGTCATGGGCCGCTGGCCGCAGATCGTCGGTCCCGACATCGCGGGCCACGTCGTGCCGGTGAGCTTCGTCGACGGCGTGCTGACGGTGCGGGCCGACTCCACGGCGTGGGCCACGCAGATGCGGCTGCTCGCGTCGTCGATGCTCGCCCGCATCGACGAGGAGATCGGGGCGGGTGCCGTCACCGAGCTCAAGGTCCTCGGGCCGAGCGCGCCGTCGTGGAACCGCGGTTCCCGCCGCTCGCCCGACTCGCGCGGCCCGCGCGACACGTACGGCTGAGCTGCTCCGGGGCGGACGCCGCTACGGGGCGGCGAGCGATCGCCAGGCCAGCGTGGCCGCCGACGTCTTCGACGCGGTGCCGATCGGGGTCGACCACCGCAGGCGCCAGTCGGCCCGGGGGCCGGTCGCGTCGAAGTAGAGGATGTGGTCCGCGCCGTTGGTGCGGGCGTAGGCCACGGCGTCGCGCAGCGCCTGCGCCTTGTGGGTCGGGTCGGTGACGTCCTCGAGGTAGCCGAGCTCCGTGACGGCCCAGGGGGTGGCGTTGGCGACGGCGAAGGTGCGCAGGAAGCTCAGCATGTAGGCCGGCTTCTGCCACTTGAGGCCGGTCGTGTAGCCGCGGGGACAGCACGGGGTGTTCGTCCCGTTCGGCAGGGCGTAGATGTCGCCGGCGACGAGGTCGACGTGCCCGCCGTCACGCGCGTCGGTCGGCCACCACTCGCTCGCGGGCCAGGTCCAGTAGCCGTTGAAGGTGACGTCCATGAGCACGACCGAGACCCGCCGGGTGCCGCCGTCCGCGAGGTTCTGCGCCCGTACGGCGTCGGCGAAGCGCAGGATGCCGGTGCGGAACTGGGCCGGGGTGAACCGACCGTTGTTGTAGTAGTCGGGCTCGTGGAAGTTGGTCAGCACGATGTTTTTCGGCGTCGTGGCGAGGAAGGCCGCGAGCCGGGCGTTGATCGGGTCGGTCGGGTCGCTGAGGCGCTGCGGCAGGATCTTCACCGAGTAGTGGAAGGCGGGTGCGTCCGGGTGCGCGCGGTAGGCGGCCGTGTCCTGCCACGTCGGGTAGCTGAAGCCCGTGTCGAAGTCGCGGTACATCTGCATCGGGCCCACGGCGGAGTCGAACCACGCGTAGTCGGTCGAGTGCGCGCCGACCCGCATGGGGGTCGCCCCGATCGCGGGGCTCGCCCCGAGCGGGGCCAGCATCACGGCGAGGGCCACGACGGTCGCCGCGAGAACGGCGTGCAGTCGCCGGGAACGGAGTCGTCGGGAGCGCGTCATCGGTCCACCTGCTCACCTGAGCTGCCGGGCACCCACCTGCGCCGGCGGTGATCACAGGGTAGGGCGCGGCACCGACGGCCGTTCGGGGGTTGCCGAAAACGGCGGCCCTCCGGGCCCCGGTTGTCGGCGCGCCGTCGCACACTGGGGCCATGAGCCCAGCGCAGTGGTGCAGCATCGTCCCGCCCTACATCCTCGAGGCGCTCGCCGCGAGCGACGAGCCGGCCGTCGCGGCGCACGCCCGAGCCGTGCTCGACCACGACGAGCACGTCCGCCAGGCGCGCCGCAGCCCGACCGCGCGCCCGACCGGCCGGCGCGCGCCGCGAGCGGCCGACCTCGGGGTGGCTCGGGCGGGCGCGGGGCCGCACCGCACCATCGCCGACGCGGCCGGCAGCCAGACGAAGCCCGGCACCACGGTGCGCACCGAGGGCCAGCCGCCGACGTCCGACGACGCGGTCAACGAGGCCTACGACGGGCTCGGCGCGACGTGGCAGCTGTGGTCGCGGGCCTACGCCCGCGACTCCCTCGACGGCAAGGGGATGCCGCTGCTCGCGACGGTGCACTACGGCGAGAACTACGACAACGCCTTCTGGGACGGCTCGCAGATGGTGTTCGGCGACGGTGACGGCGTCGTCTTCGGGCGGTTTACGGCGAGCCTCGACGTCATCGGGCACGAGCTCGCGCACGGGGTCACCGAGCACACGGCCGGTCTGCTCTACCAAGGGCAGTCGGGCGCGCTCAACGAGTCGATCTCGGACGTCTTCGGCGTGCTCGTCAAGCAGAAGAGCCTCGGGCAGAGCGCGGCGGAGGCCGACTGGCTCGTCGGCGCAGACCTGCTCCTGCCCTCGGTGCAGGGCCGGGCCCTGCGCGACATGCGCAACCCGGGCACGGCCTACGACGACCCGCGGCTCGGCACCGACCCGCAGCCGGCCGACATGGCCCACTACGTCGACACCCAGGACGACAACGGCGGTGTCCACATCAACTCCGGCATCCCCAACCGCGCCTTCGTGCTCGCGGCCGACGCGATCGGCGGCAACGCCTGGGAGGCGGCCGGTTCGATCTGGTACGCCGTCGTCTCGGGCGACGGCATCAGGGCCGACTGCGACTTCGCCACCTTCGCCGACCTCACCGTCGCGGCCGCGGGGGCGGCCCACGGCGACGGGTCGCCCGAGCAGCAGGCGGTGCGTGCCGGCTGGGAGCAGGTCGGGGTGCTCGCCCCCACGGGCAGCGACGATTCGACCGACGGTTCGGCCGCTGAATCGACGGGTGGTTCGACGGGTGGTTCGGGCTCGGGCGAGGTGCCGGGGGGCGGCGAGGCACCGGGCGCCGACGCCCAGGTCACGCTGCGGCGCACGGGCGGGTTCGCCGGTCAGGTGCACGAGCGTCGCGTCGCGCTCGGGGAGCTGCCGGAGCGCGACGCCCGCGACTGGTCGCACCTGCTGGCGGCCCCGACGCTCCAGCGCATCGCGGCCACCACGGAGAGCAGCCACCCCGACGCGTTCGTCTACTCCGTCGTCTGCGACGAGGCCGGCTGCGACGTCACGCTCCAGGAGCCGCACCTGCCCGAGGCGATCCACTCCCTCTTCGAGCGGACCCTGGCCGACACCCGCGGTGCACCCGACGAGAGCCCCGCATCCCCCACGACCCGTCCCGGCGGCGACGCGCAGGGCGCCGCCGACGACGCGAACGGGGGCTGACCCGGCCTGTGGACGATCCCTGTGGACGAGCGCTGCGGCTGAGGTCGGCCCGCGGGATGATGGGGTTCGCACCGGCAGCGGCGACGGGCCGGGGCCCGCGTCGAGAGAAGGCGCCGCAGGGGCGCTGAGGCCCCCCGGCGTGATCCTCCCCTCGGAACAGCGGGTTCTCGGCCCGGAAAGTGCCCGTGCCGCGCGTCTGAGGGCACGCGGGAGGGCGCCGGACCGTTAGACTGGACAGGTTGCGGCTCGACGTCCACGTCGAGCCGCCCGCATGAGTCTGACCACCGAGGAGAGACGTGTCCGACGCCGACGAGCCGACCACCCCCAGCAGCACCCCCAGCAGCATCCCGGGTCCCACCGGACCCGACCCCGTGGCGGCCCCCGGCATGGCGAGCGACGCGACCCCCATGGGTGAGAGCCCGGCCGTGGCCGAGGCCCTGGCGGGCGTAGCGGCCGAGGTCGTCGACGCGCGGCCCAACGGCGTCGACTACGACGCGAGCCAGATCACCGTGCTCGAGGGCCTCGAGGCCGTGCGCAAGCGCCCCGGCATGTACATCGGCTCGACGGGCCCGCGCGGCCTGCACCACCTCGTCTACGAGATCGTCGACAACGCGGTCGACGAGGCCCTCGCCGGCTACGCGGACACGATCGACGTGACCCTCCTCGCCGACGGCGGGGTGCGGGTCAAGGACAACGGCCGCGGCATCCCCACCGACATCCACCCGGTCGAGAAGATCAGCGCCGTCGAGCTCGTGCTGACCCAGCTGCACGCGGGCGGCAAGTTCGGTGGCGGCGGCTACAAGGTGTCCGGCGGCCTGCACGGCGTCGGCAGCTCGGTCGTCAACGCCCTCTCGACGCGCCTCAAGGCGGCCGTGCGCCAGAAGGGCCACGTCTTCCGGATGAGCTTCACCGACGGCGTGCCCGACGGGCCGCTCGAGCAGCAGGAGGCCACCGACGAGACCGGCACGACGATCACGTTCTGGGCCAACGCCGAGATCTTCGAGACCGTCGACTACGACTTCGAGACGCTCCGCGCCCGCTTCCAGCAGATGGCCTTCCTCAACAAGGGCCTGACGATCAACCTCGTCGACGAGCGGGTCAGCACGCCTGCCGGCGACGACGCCGACCTCGACGACCTCGATGCCGACCTCACCGAGGTCGAGCAGGACGACGAGCAGGACGACGCGGTCGAGGGTGAGGCCGGCGAGAAGAAGACGGTCACGGCCAAGAAGGTCAGCTACCGCTACGACAACGGCCTCATCGACTACGTCAACCACCTCAACGGCTCCAAGCGCAGCGAGCCGGTGCACCCCGAGGTCATCAGCATCGAGGTCGAGGACGAGGCGAAGTCGCTGAGCCTCGAGCTGGCCATGCAGTGGACGAGCGCGTACAGCGAGTCGGTGCACACCTACGCCAACGCGATCAACACCCACGAGGGCGGCACCCACGAGGAGGGCTTCCGCGCGGCGATGACCAAGCTCGTCAACGAGTTCGCGCGCAAGCAGAACCTGCTCAAGGAGAAGGACGAGAACCTCACCGGAGACGACATCCGCGAGGGGCTGACCGCCGTCATCTCCGTCAAGCTCGCCGAGCCGCAGTTCGAGGGCCAGACGAAGACGAAGCTCGGCAACAGCGAGGTCAAGGGCTTCGTCCAGCGCGCCATGACCGACGAGTTCGGGCACTGGCTCGAGGCGCACCCGAGCGAGGGCAAGGACATCGTGCGCAAGTCGGTGCAGGCCGCGGCCGCGCGCATGGCGGCCCGCAAGGCCCGCGAGGCCACGCGCCGCAAGGGCCTGCTCGAGTCGGGGGGCCTGCCCGGCAAGCTCAAGGACTGCCAGAGCAAGGACCCGAGCCTCTCCGAGGTCTTCATCGTCGAGGGCGACAGCGCCGGCGGGTCGGCCACCCAGGCGCGCAACCCGCACACCCAGGCGATCCTGCCCATCCGCGGCAAGATCCTCAACGTCGAGAAGGCCCGGATCGACAAGATCCTCGCCAACAACGAGGTGCAGGCCCTCATCTCCGCCTTCGGCACCGGCATCGGCGAGGACTTCGACATCGACAAGGCGCGCTACCACAAGATCGTGCTGATGGCCGATGCCGACGTCGACGGCATGCACATCCGCACCCTGCTGCTGACGCTGCTCTTCCGCTTCATGCGCCCGCTCATCGAGGCCGGCTACGTCTACCTCGCGCAGCCGCCGCTCTTCCGCCTGCGCTGGAGCAACGCCGACCACCAGTTCGCCTACAGCGACCGCGAGCGTGACGGTCTTCGGGTGCTCGGTGAGAGCAAGGGCTGGCGCCTGCCGAAGGACAACCCGATCCAGCGCTACAAGGGCCTCGGCGAGATGAACTACGAGGAGCTCGGCGAGACGACGATGGACCAGAGCACCCGCACCCTGCTCCAGGTCACGCTCGACGACGCCGCCAAGGCCGACGAGGTGTTCGCGGTCCTCATGGGCGAGGACGTCGAGTCGCGCCGCAGCTTCATCCAGAAGAACGCGCGCGACGTGAAGTTCCTCGACATCTGACCCGCCGACGGATGCCGTCCGGTGCTGTTCCACGTGGAACACCCGCGCCGGCACCTGCCGACCACTGCCTGAATCGCACTGAGAGACAAAGGGACCTGACGTGAGCGACGACCTGCCTCCCAACGACGGAGACGACGTCAACGAGACCCCCGGCCAGGGTGGCGACACCCCGGACCAGAGCATCGAGGACATCCTCGGCCCCGATCCCGACGACGCCGGGACGGGCGACGAGGCGACCGAGCCCGACGAGCCGACCGTGGTCGGCACCGTGGTGGACGTGCCGGCCGACATCGGCCAGCACGACCGCGTGGAGCCGATCGACCTCAACACCGAGATGCAGCGCAGCTACATCGAGTACGCGATGTCGGTCATCGTCAGCCGCGCCCTGCCCGACGTGCGCGACGGCCTCAAGCCCGTGCACCGTCGCATCGTCTACGCGATGTACGACGGCGGCTACCGCCCCGACCGCGGCTACAACAAGTGCGCCCGCGTCGTCGGCGACGTCATGGGCCACTACCACCCGCACGGCGACTCGGCGATCTACGACGCCCTCGTGCGCCTCGTGCAGGACTGGTCGCTGCGCTACCCGCTCGTCGACGGCCAGGGCAACTTCGGGTCCCGCGGCAACGACGGCGCCGCCGCTCCGCGATACACCGAGTGCCGGATGGCCTCGATCGCGATGGAGATGGTGCGCGACATCGAGCAGGACACCGTCGACTTCGTGCCGAACTACGACGGCAAGACGATGCAGCCGGCCGTGCTGCCGAGCCGGTTCCCGAACCTGCTCGTCAACGGCTCCGCCGGCATCGCCGTCGGCATGGCCACGCAGATCCCCGCGCACAACCTGCGCGAGGTGGCGGCGGGCGCGCAGTACTACCTCGACCACCCGGAGATCTCCCGCGAGGAGCTCCTCGAGGCGCTGCTCGGCATCATCAAGGGCCCGGACTTCCCGACCGGCGCGCTCATCATGGGCCACAAGGGGATCGAGGAGGCCTACCGCACGGGCCGCGGCTCGATCATCATGCGCGCGGTCGTCGAGGTCGAGGAGATCAACAACCGCCAGTGCCTCGTCGTGACGGAGCTGCCCTACCAGGTCAACCCCGACATGCTCGCGCTCAAGATCGCCGACCTCGTCAAGGACGCCAAGATCTCGGGCATCGCCGACATCCGCGACGAGACCTCGGGCCGCACGGGCCAGCGCCTCGTCATCGTGCTCAAGCGCGACGCGGTCGCCAAGGTCGTGCTCAACAACCTCTACAAGCACACGCAGCTGCAGACGACCTTCGGTGCGAACATGCTCGCGCTCGTCGACGACGTGCCCCGCACGCTGCCGCTCGACGGCTTCATCCGGCACTGGGTCGACCACCAGGTCGAGGTCATCGTGCGGCGCACGACGTTCCGCCTGCGCAAGGCCGAGGCCGACATCCACATCCTGCGCGGCCTGCTCAAGGCGCTCGACCGGCTCGACGAGGTCATCGCCCTCATCCGTGCCTCCCGCACGGTCGAGGTCGCCCGCGAGGGCCTCATCGAGCTGCTCGAGATCGACGAGATCCAGGCCAACGCGATCCTCAACATGCAGCTGCGCCGCCTCGCGGCCCTCGAGCGCGAGAAGCTCATCGAGGCCCACGACGAGCTGCAGGCCCTCATCGACGAGTACACCGCGATCCTCGCCTCGCCTGCGCGGCAGCGCGAGATCATCAGCGAGGAGCTCGCCGACATCGTCGAGCGCTACGGCGACGAGCGCCGCACGACGATCGTGCCCTTCGACGGCGACATGTCGATGGAGGACCTCATCCCCGAGGAGGACGTCGTCGTCACGATCACCCGTGGCGGCTACGCCAAGCGCACGCGCGTCGACCAGTACCGCTCGCAGAAGCGGGGCGGCAAGGGGGTGCGCGGGGCCTCGCTGCGCGGCGAGGACGTCGTCGAGCACTTCTTCACGACGACGACCCACCGCTGGCTGCTCTTCTTCACCAACCTCGGCCGCGTCTACCGCGCCAAGGCCTACGAGCTGCCCGAGGGCTCGCGCGACAGCAAGGGCCAGCACGTGGCCAACCTGCTCGCGTTCCAGCCCGGTGAGCAGATCGCCCAGGTGCTCGCGCTGCGCGACTACGCCTCGGGCGACTACCTCGTGCTCGCGACGAAGGCGGGGCTCGTCAAGAAGACCCGCCTCGCCGACTACGACTCGAACCGCTCGGGCGGGCTCATCGCGATCAACCTGCGCGACGGCGACGAGCTCGTCGGCGCGGGCCTCGCGAGCAACCGCGACGACCTGCTGCTCGTCTCGCGCAAGGGCCAGTCGGTACGCTTCCACGCGACCGACGAGGCGCTGCGCCCGATGGGCCGCTCGACTTCGGGCGTCACCGGCATGAAGTTCCGCGCCGGCGACGACCTGCTCTCGATGTCGGTCGTCGAGGAGGGCGAGAGCCCCGACGTCTTCGTCGTCTTCGAGAACGGCCTGGCCAAGCGCACCCCGGTCTCCGACTACCGCGTGCAGGGTCGTGGTGGCTTCGGCATCCAGGTGGCCAAGCTCTCCGACAAGGGCGGCGACCTCGTCGGTGCCCTCACGGTGAGCGAGACCGACGAGGTCATGGTCGTCATGGAGAAGGGCAAGATCGTGCGCTCGCGCGTCGACGAGGTGCGCCACACCGGCCGCTCGACCCAGGGCGTCAAGTTCGCGACGCCCGACAAGGGTGACTCGATCGTGGCCGTCGCGCGCAACGCCGAGTCCGACATCGTCGTCGACGAGGTCGCCGGCGAGGGTGACACCGACGAGGCGTCCACCCCGAGCACGCCGGCTACGGTTCCCGGCCCCGATGGCGTACCGTCGGACGAGACCTCGAACGACGAGGACGGCTCGCCGGAGGGCGACAACGGAGGTGACGAATGAGCGCGACCAGCTCTGAGGGGTCGCTCGGCGACCAGGGCACCGCGCTCTCCCGCGGTGCGGTGACGAGCCGCACGGCGCCGACGCAGCGCGTCAACGCCACCTCCGGTGGCAGCGCCACCAAGACCGCCGCCCGCCCGGCCACGGCCGCCCGCAAGAGCAAGGGCCCCCGCCGGGTCCGCCTCGCGGTGGCGCGCGTCGACCCGTGGTCGGTCATGAAGATGAGCTTCCTGCTCTCGGTGGCCCTCGGCATCGCCGGAGTCATCCTCACGGCCGTGCTGTGGATGATCCTGTCGACGATGAACGTCTTCTCCGACATCGAGGGCGTGCTGCAGTCGCTGCAGACGACGACGTCCGACCCGTTCTCGATCAAGGACTACGTCGGCTTCGGCCGCGTCGTGTCGCTCTCGATCGTCATCGGGGTCATCGACGTCATCCTCATGACCGCCATCGCGACCGTCATGGCCTTCCTCTACAACATCTGCTCGGCCCTCGTCGGCGGCGTGCAGCTGACGCTGACCGACGACTGATCCGGCACCGCGATACCGCGGCACCCGGCATCCGAAAACGGCCCCCACCGCCTCGGTGGGGGCCGTTTTGTGTGAGGCCCGGGGCATCGGGTAACGTGTGCCCTCGCGTCCGGTTCTCGTCCACGACGGGGCTGACCGAGCGCGTGAAGGTGACGATGGGCCTATAGCTCAGACGGTTAGAGCGCTTCCCTGATAAGGAAGAGGTCGGAGGTTCAAGTCCTCCTAGGCCCACCATCACCGCCACCACGGAGAGGATCCACGAATGCTCAAGCGTCTCGCCCTCGTCGGTGGAGCCGTCGCGGGTCTCGTGTTCCTCCGCAAGAAGGCCAGCCAGCAGAAGGCCGAGCAGGACCTCTGGTCCCAGGCCACCGACGACGTGCACGCACCGGTTGCCCCGGCCGCGAGTGCTCCGGCGGCCGACGAGGCCTCCACCTCGTCCTGAGGCCGCACCCCAGCCGGGGGCCATGGCGCAATTGGTAGCGCACCTGCTTTGCAAGCAGGGGGTTAGGGGTTCGAGTCCCCTTGGCTCCACCATCTCGTCCGCAACACACCGAGCAGGCCACAACCCACCGCGATCCGATCCCGGTGGGTTGCGTCTTTCTCGGTGTGCTGCGTTCGAGGCGTTTTGCGGTGAAATGGTCCGTGATGCGGACCACGGTGTGATGCAAACTTCATCGAACCCCTCGCGCTCCCGGTGTTTCTCCGTCTAGACTGTGATGCAGCGAAGGGTTGGGCCCGCACGAACCGCGCCCAGCCCTTCTGCTTGTGCTGGCTCGCGCTGTCCCCCTGTCGGTGCGAGCCAGCTCAAGCAGAGAAGGACCCGGATGCCTCTGGCACCCGGGTCCTTCTCTGTGTGCTGCTCGATCGCGCCCGAGGGCGGTACGTCAGCTGCCGGCGTCGTCGCCGCGCTCGGCGCGGGTCTTCGCCGAGCCGCGCGACGAGTCGGTCGTCGAGGCGCCGTTGATGGTGCCTCCCTCGACGGCGTCGGAGGTGATGGCGTCGGAGTCGGGGCTCGGGTCGACCGCGGTGACCTGGCCCTCCGCCTCGGCGGCGAGCTCGTCGGCCGTGTCGCCGGCCTTCGAGGCCAGCTCGTCGGCCTTGTCGCCCGCCTTGTCGGCGGCGTCCTCGAGCGCGTCGGAGGCCTCGTCGATCGCCTCGCCCGAGCGGTCCTTGGCGTCGGCCAGGGCCGACTGGCCCTTGGCGGCCAGGTCGCCGGCCTTGTCCTTGGCGGCGTCGGCGAGCTCGGCGCCCTTCTCCTTGGCCTTGCTCGCGGCGTCGCTGACGGCCTCCTTGGCGTGGCCCACCTGCTCGGCCGCCTTGTCCTTCAGGCCCCCGTCGGTGCCCGCCCGCGAGTCGAGCGGCGTGGCCCACGGGTCGTCGGCCTGCTGCTGCTTGCGGAACGCGGCGACGGCAGCCACCGCGGCGGCGGTGAGGCCGATCGCGATGAGCCAGCGGCCACGGGTCCGCTTGCGCTTGGCCACGGCGTCGCCCTTGAGCACGGCGTAGGCGTCCTGCGCGCGGTGCCCGCCGACGGCGGCCGTCTCCCTGGCCTGCGAGGCGGCCTGCTCGAGGTGCGGCGTCGCCGCGTCCCGAGCCTGCTCGGCGCCCGCAGCGATGGCGGCGGCGGCCGAGGCGAGCGCGGCACCGACCTTCGGCAGCACGCTGTCGACGAGCGTCGACTGAGCGTGCTCCACGTGCGGCTTGGCGCGGCCGGCCGCCTCGTGGAAAGCGTCTCCGGCAGCGTCCTTGGCCGTGGCCGCCGCGTCGGTCAGGCGCTCGCGCGCGGTGTCGGCGGCGTCGTGCAGCACGGGCGAGGCCGCGGCACGGGCGGCGTGGAGCCGGTCACGCGTCACGTCGGCCGCGTCGTGCAGCGCGCTGTCCGCCGCGTCGCGAGCGGCGTCGCGCGCGGCTGCGGCGCGGTCCTTGGCCGCGGCTGCGGCCGAACCGGCCGTGTCCTTGGCGCTGTCGCGCAGCGACTCGAGATGGTCGCCCGCAGTGGCGCCGAGATCGGCCGCCGCGTCACGGGCCTGGTCCACGGCAGCCTCCGCGCGGGACTGCTTGGTTCCGAACATTCGTCCTCCTAGGTCCTGAAGTTCTTACCCATCCTGCCAACTTCCGCGACGCGCGGCACCGGCTGCTACCGAGCACGTGTGCCGTGCGGTGGTGTGGCCGGGCCCGCCCGTCACGGTCGTGCTCAGCTCGGGGGGTCCTGACGAGGCGCGGGAGCGTGCCCGGTGCCCTCGGCGTCCTCGGGGGTCGGCAGGTCGGCGGCCGCGCCGGGGTGGGCGGTGGTGGCCGTCGGCGGGTGGTCGAGACCGAGCACCGTGTCCTCCAGCGCGGTGTCGCGCAGGGCCTCCTGCGTGGGCACGGGGAGGTCGGCGGCCGCGGCGTCGAAGCCGGGCTCGTGCAGGGGCGCCGGCGGGTCGATCGGCTCGGGGGGGTCGAGGTGGCTCGCGGTCACCGGCTCGGGAGCGTCGGGGTCGACGGGGAAGGTGCCGGACGTCGCCGCGCCGGCCGCCGTGGTTCCCGGCCCGTGGCCCTCGGCGACCTTGTCGACGCCGCGGTCGACCTGCTCGCGCACCTTGGCGACCTTGTCGGCGTACTTGCCCTCGGTCTTCTCGTCGATCTTGGCCGAGGCCGTCTCGACGTAGCCGTCGATCTTCTCGCGGTTCTCGGCCGCGAAGTCGCCGGCCTTCTCGCGGGCCTGGGCGGCGGCCTGCGTGGCCGCCTCCTGCAGCTGCTTGGCCTTGGTCTCGAGGTCGAGCTCCTCGGCCTTCTTCTTCAGCTTGTCGAGAAACGACATCGGCACTCCGTCCTGCGCCGGGCGGGCCGGCGGCTCCTGGGTCGAGTCCTGCACCTGTGGTGGGGACGATCCTTCTCCTTGGCCAACGGTGGGTCCACCCCGAGCGTTCCGCCGCCGTCCGTCGCATACCCGGGCGCACGGCATACGTGCTCGGTCGTGCGAGGATTGGGCTCATGAAGGCAACCCTGCACACGAACCACGGTGACATCGTCATCGACCTCTTCGAGCACCAGGCGCCCAAGACCGTCGAGAACTTCGTCGGCCTCGCCAAGGGTGAGAAGGAGTACAAGGACGACGCCGGTCGCACGAACCCGACCCCGTTCTACGACGGCCTGATCTTCCACCGCATCATCCCGAACTTCATGATCCAGGGCGGCTGCCCCATCGGTCAGGGCTTCGGTGGCCCGGGCTACGCGTTCGACGACGAGATCAGCCCCGACAAGGACTTCACCAAGCCCTACATCCTCGCCATGGCCAACGCCGGCAAGCGCATGGGCAAGGGCACCAACGGCTCGCAGTTCTTCATCACCACGGCCGCGACGACGTGGCTGCAGGGCAAGCACACGATCTTCGGCGAGGTCGCCGACCAGGCCTCGCGCGACGTCGTCGACAAGATCGGCGCCGTCCCGACCGGCCAGAACGACAAGCCGGTCGAGGACGTCGTCATCAACTCGGTGAGCATCGAGGACTGAGCAGCTCCGCCGAGTTCGAACCTCTGAGCTCGACACCAGGAGCTCGAGCAATCGAGCCCGACCACACGGACGCGACCGGCAGGGGGAACCCGATGTCAGAGAACCCGACCAGCGAATCGCAGGGCCAGCCGTGGCAGCCCGGCCGCTCCGGCGAGCCGCCTGCCGCGGCGGGGGTCCCGCAGCCCGCTGCCGGTCCGTCCGTGTGCCCGCGCCACCCCGACCGCGAGGCCTACGTCCGGTGCCAGCGGTGCGGCCGGCCGGCCTGCCCCGAGTGCCAGCGGCCGGCGGCCGTCGGCATCCAGTGCGTCGACTGCGTGCGTGAGGCCGCCCTCACGACGCCCGGCGCGCGCACCGTCTTCGGCGGCCGCGCGACCGACGGCACCCCGGTCGTCACCTACGCGATCATCGGCATCTGCGCCCTCGTCTACCTCGCGCAGCGTGCGAGCAGCCAGGTGACGGCCGACTTCAGCTTCCTCCCGGCGCTCGGTTGGACCGAGCCGTGGCGCTTCGTCTCGGCGGCCTTCCTGCACTCGCCGTCGACGTTCTTCCACATCTTCCTCAACATGTTCGCGCTGTGGTCGCTCGGGCAGTACCTCGAGCCGATGCTCGGCCGGGCCCGCTTCGCCGCGCTCTACCTGATCAGCGGCATCGGTGGCCAGGTCGCCGTCACGCTGCTCGCCGGCACCCCGACGCTCCTCGGTCTGCAGACGGGTCGGGACGACGCCTGGCTCGCCCCGGTCGTCGGTGCGTCCGGCGCGATCTTCGGCCTCTTCGGCGCCCTGCTCGTGCTCAACCGGCACCTCGGGCGCTCGTCGACGGCGATGTACGCGACGATCGCGATCAACGCGGCCTTCGGCTTCCTCTACCCGAACATCTCGTGGCAGGCCCACCTCGGCGGCCTCGTCACCGGCGTCGTCTGCGCGGGCGCCGTCGTGGCCTTCCGCCGCCAGAACGTGCGCCACCTCGTCTGGGCCGCGCTCGGCGGCGTGCTCGCCCTGCTGGTGGCCGTCACGGTGGTCAAGTACCTCAGCCTTCCCGACGCCATCCGGATGATCGACTCGAGCAACTTCGGCTGATCCGCTCATCGAGCCCGCCATGCACCTGGTCTGCATCACCGGCCCGCCCGCCGTCGGCAAGATGACGGTGGGGCGGGCCGTCTGCGACCTCACCGGCTACCGCCTGTTCCACAACCACCTCTCGATCGAGCCGTTGCTGGGGATCTTCGAGTTCGGCACGCCCTCGTTCCAGCGGCTCAACGGCCTCATCCGGCGCGAGGTCATCGCCGAGGCGCTCACCGCCGACCTGCCCGGGCTCGTCTTCACCGTCGCCGTCGACCTCGACCACCCGGGCGACCGCACCGGCCTGCGCGAGCTCGTCGCCCCGGTCGAGCGGGCCGGCGCACCGGTCGACGTCGTCGAGCTCTACGCGCCGCAGCCGGTCCGGCTCGCCCGGGAGGGCCGCCCCGACCGGATGGACCACAAGCGCAGCAAGCGTGACGTCGACTGGGCCCGCGCGCACGTCGTGGACCTCGAGTCCCGAGCACGCTTCAGCACCGACCCGGCCCGGGACGGAGGGGCGCTGCTGCCCGGGCATCGCCACCTGCGGATGGACAACGCCCACGACGACGCCCGCGCGACGGCCGAGCGCGTCGTCGCCGAGCTGGGCCTGCCGCGCCGCTGACGCGCGCGCACGGGGGTTGTCCACCGCCTGTGGACAACCCTGTGGATGTAGTTACACACGTGTCATTCATCCCCAGCTGGGGACAACCCTGTGGACAACGCCACGTCCGGCGCCGTGAGAGTTGTGCACGGGCGTTGTCCACAGCTGTGGAATCGCGCAGCGTGCTCCGGACCGTCCACAGCTGTGGACGACCCGGGCCGTCCGCGGTGTGCACGGAGCGCGGGCGGTGTGGACACAGAAGGGGCCGCCCCCGTCGACGACGGAGGCGGCCCCTGAGCTGGTGCCGGCGGAGGCGCAGCGGGTGCTGACCCGAACGGTCAGCGCCACCGCATCGTCATGATGAAGCCACCCATGAGCAGGACGAACCCGATCCCGAGGTTCCAGACCCCGATCGAGCCGATGGGGTACTTGTACTCGGTCACGTAGTAGACGACGATCCACAGCAGCCCGAGGATGAGCAGCGTGATGAAGACGGGCGCCCACCAGGTGGGGTTGGGCTCGGCGGCCTTGCTCGTGCGGGGCGGGGTGTAGGCCGCCGCCTTGTGGTCGCGGCCTTTGGACTCGGGCACTGCAATCTCCTTGCTCTGAGTTGAGGCAAGGGTAACCAACAAGGCGCGCCACGTCGCCGAACGCAGCGCGCCCCGGGCAGCAAAGCTCCGCCTCGGGTCGGCGTGCCGGGTCCGACGAGGCACAATGGAGGCGGCGCGGAGGGTCCGCGCGAGCGGGGGACGCATGCCTGAGGAGATCGAGCCGGTCGCCACGGCGAGCACGGCTGACCCGGCTGCCACCGACCCCACCCCGCCCGCCACCGCCCGCCGGCCGAGCCCGCGCGTCACCTGGCGCCTGCTCGTGCCGCTCGTCACCGCGGCCGCGGGGCTGATGTTCGCGATGAGCTTCCAGGCCGCCCAGGGCCGCGACCTGCGCGCCGACCGCGACCTGCCCCAGCTCATCATGGAGGGCGACGACCGCGTGGCCGCCACGGCCGAGCAGCTCGACGCGCTCCAGCGCGAGGTCGAGGCGCTCTCCACGGCCAGCGCCCCCACCGACGAGCACCTCTCGAGCCTCACGCGCCGCGCCGAGGAGCTGTCGCCGACCACCGCGACGACCGCCGTGCGCGGGCCCGGCCTCGAGGTCGCGCTCGACGACGCCAAGCGCTCGGGCGACACCCTGCCCGACGGGTTCACCGGCGACGACGTCGTCGTGCACCAGCAGGACGTGCAGGCGGTCGTCAACGCGCTCTGGGCCTCCGGGGCCGAGGCGATGATGATCCAGGACCAGCGCGTCATCTCCACGAGCGCCGTCCGCTGCGTCGGCAACACCCTCATCCTGCAGGGCCGCGTCTACGCGCCGCCCTACCGCATCTCCGCGATCGGCGACGTCTCGCGCATGCAGCAGGGCCTCGACGCCGACCCGTCCGTGACGATCTACAAGCAGTACGTCGACGCGGTCGGCCTCGGCTACTCCGTGGCGACCCACGGCTCCCTCGAGTTCCCGGCCTACTCCGGCTCGGTCGACTTCCAGTACGCCACCCCGATGCGCTGACGCTCGCGCACGACCCAGACCGACCGACCCCAGCCCACCCGCGCCACACCCTCGAGCCCCGGAGGCCCGGCATGACCCGCATCCTTGTCGTCGACAACTACGACAGCTTCGTCTACACGATCGTCGGCTACCTCGAGCAGCTCGGCGCCGACTGCACCGTCGTGCGCAACGACGCCGTGCCCGCCACCGCCGCCGCCGACTACGACGGCGTGCTCGTCTCCCCCGGCCCCGGCACGCCCGAGCAGGCCGGCGTCTCGATGGACATCATCCGCGAGTGCGCCCGCCTCGCGAAGCCGATGTTCGGCGTCTGCCTCGGCCACCAGGCGCTCGGCGTCGTCGCCGGCGCGCGCGTCGGCCGCGCGCCCGAGCTGCTGCACGGCAAGACCTCGCTCGTGCACCACGACGGCGCCGGGGTGCTCGCCGGCCTCCCGAGCCCCTTCACGGCCACCCGCTACCACTCCCTGACGATCGAGCCCGAGACGCTGCCGGCCGAGCTCGTCGTGACCGGACGCACCGAGTCGGGCATCGTCATGGCCGTGCAGCACCGCGACCTGCCGCTGCACGGGGTGCAGTTCCACCCCGAGAGCGTGCTCACCGAGGGCGGGCACCGCATGCTCGCCAACTTCCTCGCCCTCACCGGCGACAGCGACGCCGTCGAGCGCTCGGCGGGGCTCAGCCCGCTCGTCACGGCCGCTGTCTGAGACGCCGAAGGGCCCCTCCCGCCGGGGAGGGGCCCTTCGTCATGCCGAGGCCGTATGCCGTGTGCTGCCGATGCGGTGCTCAGCCCGTGGAGGTGCCGGTCGGCGTCTCGCTCGGCGTCTCGCTGGGCGTCGTCGGGGTCGTCGGGGTCGTCGGGGGCAGCGTCGGGGTGATCGTGACCGTCGAGTTCGGCGTCCGGGCGACCTTGACCTCGATCGTGGTGCCGAGCTTGACGACGTCGCCGGCCTGGGCGACCGAGAGCACCTCGTCGGGGTTCTTGTCCGACTCGATGGGCGTCTTGCGGGGCTCGAGGCCGGCGTTCTGCAGGGCCACCGCGGCGAGGGCCCAGTCCTGGCCGACGAGGTTGGTCGGCACCTTGACGTTGCCGGTCGCGTAGTAGATGCGCACCTTCGAGCCCTTGGCGGCCACCGACTGCGCGGGCGGGTCGGTCTTGGTCACCTTGTTCTTGTCCTGGTCGGGCGTGTTCTCCTCGGTGAACCCGACGATGACGAAGCCGAGCTTCTCGAGGTCCTCGCGCGCCGTGTCCTTGTCGGAGCCGGTGACGTCGGGCACGGTGACGGTGTCGGGCCCCGAGCTGACGACGTAGGAGACGGTCGACTGCTCGGCCACCTTGGTGCCGGCCTTCGGGTCCTGGCTCACCACCTCGCCGACGGGCACCGTGCTGTCCGCGGCCAGGCTCTTGTCGCCCTTGAGGCCGTTCGTCGTCAGGGTGCGCGCGGCGACGTCCTCCGTCATGCCCTCGATGGTCGGCACGGCGACCGTGCGCACGTCGGGTGTCTGGTTGCCGAACCAGGTCGCGGCGCCCCAGCCGACGAGGCCGAGCACGGCGAGCACGAGCAGGGTGACCAGGGCCGCCTTGCCCTTGCTGCCCGAGCGCTCCTCCGGCTCGTCCTCCTCGTGCCCGACGGCGGGCAGCCCGGCCGTGTTCTCAGGTCGGCGGCCGACGGCGGGCTGCACCGCCGTCGGGGTGCCGGGGGCGGCATACGCCTGCGGCATCGTCTGGGTGGCGGCGGCGCCGACGGTCGCTGCGGTGCCCAGGGCGGCCGCGCTGATCTGCCGGCCGAGGCGCACGTTCTCGAGGTCCTGGCGGAAGGCCGTCGCGTCCTGGTAGCGGGCGTCGCGGTCCTTGGCCAGGGCGTGCAGGGTGACGGCGTCGAGGTCGCCGCCGACGGCGTCGTTCCACACGCTCGGCGGCTGCGGCAGCTCGCCGACGTGCTGGTAGGCGATCGCGACGGGCGAGTCCCCCGTGAACGGCGGCCGGCCGGCGAGCAGCTCGAAGAGCAGGCAGCCCGTCGAGTAGAGGTCGGAGCGGGCGTCCACGGTCTGGCCCTGGGCCTGCTCGGGCGAGAGGTACTGCGCGGTGCCGACGACCGACTGGGTCTGGGTCATCGTCGCGGCGGTGTCGGCGATGGCCCGGGCGATGCCGAAGTCCATCACCTTGACGTGACCGCTGCTCGTGATCATGACGTTGGCGGGCTTGATGTCGCGGTGGACGATCCCCATCCGGTGGCTGTAGGCCAGTGCGTCGAGGATGCCCTCGGTGACGCGGATCGCCTCGGCCGGGTCGAGCTGCTCGTGGTCGGTGACCTTCTGGCGCAGCGTCTGGCCGTCGACGTACTCCATGACGATGTAGGGCAGCGTCGCCCGGGTGCCGCCGGGACCGTCGGGCAGGTCCTCGTCCTCGCCGGAGTCGAAGATGGCCACGATCGAGGGATGGTTGAGCCCCGCGGCGGACTGCGCCTCGCGCCGGAAGCGCATGAGGAAGTTCGCGTCGCGGGCGAGGTCGGACCGCAGGATCTTGATGGCGACCTGCCGGCCGAGCCGGGCGTCGCGGCCGAGGTGGACGTCGGCCATGCCGCCACGGCCGATCAGCTCACCGACCTCGTAGCGTCCGCCGAGGACACGGGGTGCGCTGCTCACGTCGATCGCCTCTGCTCGTTCGGGAACTGGTCGTCCGGGTGCTGCGTCATCTCGATCCGCTCGTCGGGCGCGGGGGCCGCGCTGGTCGGGCTGGTCTGTCTGCTCGGGTGGTCGGTGGGTCCGCGTCGGTGGCTCATCGGCTCAGCACCGCCTCCATGACGTCGCGGGCGATGGGGGCGGCCACGCGCCCGCCGCCGACCTCGCTGCCCGTCACGCCACCGTCCTCGACGACGACGGCGACGGCGACCTTCGGGTCGGTGGCCGGGGCGAAGGAGATGAACCAGGCGTGCGGCGGCTTCTTCGGGTCGTGCTGGGCGGTGCCGGTCTTGCCGGCCACCTCGACGCCGTTGATCTGGGCGCGCGCGCCGCTGCCGTTGTCGACGACCGAGACCATCATCTTGGTCAGCGTCGACGCCGTCTCCGGCGAGACCGCCTGCGAGAGCTCGACCGGGTCGGGGGCGGAGGAGATGACGTCGAGGTTGGCGCTGCGCACCGACTGCACGAGGTAGGGCGTCATGACGCTGCCGCCGTTGGCGATGCCGGCCGCGACCATCGCCATCTGCAGCGGGGTGGTGCGCACGTCGTACTGCCCGATCGCGGCCTGGGCCGACTGCGGCGCGTTGAGGTCGGCCGGCACCGAGCTCGTCGCCACGCGCATCGGCACCTGGAGGGAGTCGCCGAAGCCGAACTTGGCTGCCTGCGCGCGCAGCTTCTCGCCGCCCAGCTCGAGACCGAGCGAGCCGAACGCGGTGTTGCACGAGATCTCGAGCGCGTGGATCAGGGTGGTCTCGTCGTTCGGCCCGCAGGCGCGGTCGTCCTCGTTGGGCAGCGGGGTGCTCGTCAGGGGCAGGTCGAGCTCGGCGGGGCCGGGCACCGTGCTGTTCTCGTCGCTGGCGACGCCGTTCTCGAGCGCGGCCGCAGCGGTCACGACCTTGAAGGTCGAGCCGGGCGGGTAGACGCCGCTGATGGCCCGGTTGAGGTAGGCCTTGTCGGGATCGGTCGAGAGCGACTGCCAGGCCTTGGCCGCCTTGCCGAGGTCGTGGCTCGAGAGCGGGTTGGGGTCGTAGGTCGGGTGGCTCACCATGGCGAGGATCGCGCCGGTCCTCGGGTCGAGCGCGACGACGGCGCCCTTGCTGTCGCCGAGCGCCTGGTCGGCGGCTGCCTGGGCCTTGGGGTCGATCGTCAGCTCGATCGTCGCGCCCGAGGTCTTGCGCCCGGTGATGAGGTCGGTGACCCGGCGCACGAAGAGCGCGTCGGCGTCGCCCGAGAGCAGGTCGTCCTCGGCGTGCTCCAGGCCGTAGGGGGCGCCGACGGCATACGAGTAGAAGCCGGTCAGCTGGGCGTAGAGCTCGCCCGCGGGGTAGCTGCGCAGGAAGCGGTACTGGTCCTGCACGGGCACCGACTTGGCGACGGCCTGGCCGCCGACGACGATCGAGCCGCGCTCGCGGGAGTACGTGTCGAGCAGCGTGCGCTTGTTCGTCGACATGGCGCCGAGCGACTTCGCCTGGACGAACTGCACGACCGTCGAGGCGACGAGCAGCGCCGTGAAGAGGCAGGCGATGACGACGGAGAGCCGGCGGATCGGGGTGTTCACGGCAGCTTCACCACCTGGGTCACCTCGGCGGGCGCGGGCTCGTCGGCCGCGACGCCGACGGGCATGTCGGGCATCGGTCGGCGGGCCTGGTCGGAGATGCGCAGCAGCAGCGCCATGATCACCCAGTTGGCGAGGAGCGAGGAGCCGCCGAGCGACATGAACGGGGTCGTGAGCCCGGTGAGCGGGATGACCCGCGTGACGCCGCCGATGACGATGAAGAGCTGGAAGGCCACCGAGAAGGCGAGGCCGATGGCGAGCAGCTTGCCAAAGCCGTCGCGCACGCCGAGGGCGGTGCGGATGCCGCGCTGGCAGAAGATGAGGTAGAGCACGATGATCGCCACCGAGCCGAAGAGCCCGAGCTCCTCGCCGAGGCTGGGGAAGATGAAGTCGCTCTCGGCGAACGAGGTGAGGTAGGGCCGGCCGGCGCCGAGCCCGGTGCCGGTGAGCCCGCCCGAGGCCATCCCCCAGAGGCCGTTGGCGAGCTGGTTCGAGCGCTCCAGGCTCTCCTGCGAGAACGGGTCGAGCCAGAGGTCGACGCGCTTCTGGAAGTGGCTGAACGCCGACAGGGCGAAGGCGACGGCCGCGCCGAAGAGGATGAGCCCGATGGCGATCCACGAGGTCCGCTCGGTCGCGACGTAGAGCATCGCGACGAAGAGGCCGAAGAAGAGCAGGGCCGAGCCGAGGTCCTTCTGGAAGACGAGGATGAGCAGGGCGAGGGCCCACGCGACGAGGATCGGGCCGAGGTCGCGCCCGCGGGGGAAGGTGAAGCCGAGCACCTTGCGGCCCGCGAGCGAGAGCACGTCGCGGGTCTGCACGAGGTAGCCGGCGAAGAAGACCGCGAGGGCGATCTTCGCGAACTCGCCCGGCTGGAAGTTGAGCGGACCGACCGAGATCCAGATCTGCGAGCCGTTGATGGTGCGCCCGAATCCGGGCAGGAGCGGCAGGAGCAGCAGCACGAAGCCGGCCGCCATGCTGATGTAGGTGTAGCGGCGCAGGAGGCGGTGGTCGCGCAGCACGAAGAGGACGACGACGGCGAGCACGACGGCGAGCGTCGTCCAGATCAGCTGGCGGTAGGCGTCGCCGTCGGTGCCGAGCCTGGCGCGGGCGAGGTCGAGCCGGTGGATCATGACGAGGCCGAGCCCGTTGAGCACCGTCGTGATCGGGAGCAGCACCGGGTCGGCGTAGGCGGCCTTCCAGCGCAGCACGAGGTGCACGACGAGCACGAGCACGGTGAAGCCGCCGGCCACCGGGATGACGTTGGCCGGGACGGTGCCGTTGCGGTTGAGGTCGGTCGTCACCCAGGCGAGCAGCACGATGCCGACGGCGAGCAGCAGGAGCAGCAGCTCGGCGTTGCGACGGGTGCGGGGCACGAGGGGCTCGACAGTGGTCGTCATGCACGACCTCCCGCGTGGCTCGTCGTGGACCCGCCGACCGCCACGGGGGGCGGGGTCGTCGGCGTGCCCCCGATGCGGGGCGTCGTGGGCCGGATCGTCGGGAGCAGCGTCGAGAACGGGTTGGTCGGGAGCGTCGTGGTGCCCGGCGCGGGCGTCGTCGAGCCGGGTGCCGGCGTCGTCGAGCCCGGCGTCGGGGTGGCTGGCGTCGTCGGCACCGTGGAGGGGGTGGGGGTCGTGCCGCACGGCGTGCCGGTGAGGGCGAGGCGCTGGCAGCGCTCCGCCTCGGTACGCAGGGCGGCGACCTTCGTCTCGGCGTCCGCGAGGTCGCGGGCCGGGATGGTGTTGCCGAGCGAGCCCTGCACGTCGGCCGGGAGGTCGGAGACGAGCACGTCGGACGGGGACTCGACGTGCGAGAGCCGGATCGGCCCGAGGTCCTGCGAGACGCCCCGGAAGATCGCGACGTGCGCGCCGTCGGCCGCGACGAAGTACTGCTTCTGCGACCACGCCCACGCGGCGTAGCCCCCGGCGCCGAGCACCGCCGCCACGATCACGACGCCCAGGGAGGCGCGCACGAGCCGCGACCGGCGCGAGCGGCCGCCGTCCTCGGCGAGCTCGGGGCCGTCGTCGTCGGCGTCGGCGCGGCCGGTGGCCTCGCGGGAGAGCGCGGCCGCCTTGGCGGCCGGGCTCGTCGGGATGGCCCGGGTGCGGTTGCGCAGCCGCTTGCCCGCCGCGCCCACGACCTGCGGCACCGTGCCGGGCAGGTCGTCGCCGTCGGCGTCGACGACCTCGGCCACGATGACCGTGACGTTGTCGCGCGTGCTCGCCTTGAGCGCCACTTCGATGCAGCGGTCGGCTGCCTCGTCGGGGGTGCGGGCCGCGCGGAGGATCTCCTCGATGACGTCGGCGCCGACGAAGTCGGAGAGGCCGTCGGAGCAGAGCAGGAAGCGGTCGCCGATCTTGGCCTCGCGCAGCGAGGTATCCGGTTCGTCGTCGGGCTGGCCGGTCATGACGCGCGTCACGACCGAGCGCTGCGGGTGGCTGCTCGCCTCCTCGCGCGAGAGCCGGCCCTCGTCGATGAGCTGCTGGACGAACGAGTGGTCCTTGGTGATCTGCGTGAAGGTCTCACCGCGCAGCATGAAGGCGCGCGAGTCGCCGATGTGGGCCATGGCGAGCTTGTTGCCGGTGCGCAGCATGACGATCGTCGTGCTGCCCATCCCGGCGAGCTCGGCGTTCTCGCGCATCGCCGAGGTCAGCTTGGCGTTGGCCGAGTGCAGCGACTCCTCGAGCAGCGCGATGGCCTGGTCGGCCGTCACGTCCTCCTCGTCGAGGGGAGCGAGCTCGCCGACGATCATCGAGCTCGCGACATCGCCCGCGGCGTGCCCACCCATCCCGTCGGCGAGGACGAGCAGGTTGGGGCCGGCATACCCCGAGTCCTCGTTGCGGGACTTGGGTCCCAGCCCGAGGTCGGAGCGTGCGGCGTAGCGCAGGGCGATGGCCACCGGTCAGCCTCGCAGTTCGAGCACGGTCTTGCCGATGCGCAGGGTGGTCCCGATCTCGACGGGCCGCGAGCCGGTGAGCCGGTCACGGCCGATGAAGGTGCCGTTCGTCGAGCCGAGGTCCTCGACGACCCAGCCCTCGCGGTCGGAGGGGTCGCGGTAGATGCGGCAGTGGCGGCCCGAGGCGTAGTCGTCGTCGAGCACGAGGGCGCACTCCGGGTTGCGGCCGATGAGCACGCCGCCGCTGCGCAGCGGCAGCGACGTGCCGGTGAGCGGGCCCTCGGTGACGACGAGGGTCGTCGGGGTGCCCTTGCTCCGGCCGCGGCGGCGGCCCGAGCCGGCCTCCGGGGCGGGGGCGGCCGCGACACCGGCGCCGGCCGCGCCGGCGGCCGCCGGGGCGGGCGCACCGCGCGCCGGGCGCTTGGCCTCGGTGGCCTGCGCCTTCTTGAGGGCCTTGCGCTGGCTGCGGCGGCTCACGGCCGTGCCGTAGATGTCGGTGCGCAGCACCCCCACGACGCTGAAGATGAAGATCCACAGCAGCGCGAGCAGACCCAGCCGGAGCAGGGTCAGGGTGAGTTCACTCATGCGTCACCACACGTCATCGGGCTCACCGGCGACCGGCGCGGAAGGTCGCGGTCGTGCGGCCGATCGTCAGGCGGTCGCCGTCCTGAAGGCGCTGGCTCGACACCCGCTCGCTGTTGACGAAGGTGCCGTTCGTCGAGTTGAGGTCGCGGATCGAGGTGACGAGGTGCGGGCCGTCGGTCGTCACCCGGATCTCGCTGTGCCGGCGCGAGACGCCGGCATCGTCGATGACGATGTCGGCGCTCTCGTCGCGCCCAAGCGTCGTGAGGCTGCCGAGCAGCGGGTAGCGGTCGCCGTTGATGTCGAGCCACGGGCGCGCCGACGGGTTGGAGCGGGGCGCGGGGCGGGTCACCGGCTGCTCGTCGACGACGGTGCCGGCCGGGGTCTGGGCCCGGTGCTGCGGGGCGGGAGCGGGGCGCCCCTGCTCGGCGTCGGTGCCGGCGCGCTTCGCCGTGGCCGGGCGCACCCGGAAGACGCCGGTCTCGAGGCCCTCGCCCTCGACGAGCTGCACCTCGAAGGCCGCGCCGGGCTGGTAGCCCTGCGAGTCGGCGTGCTCCTGGGCGGCGGCGACGAGGTCGTCGGAGAGGTCGTCCTCGTAGTCCTCGAGGCGCTCGTAGTCGGTCTGGCTCAGCTCGATCGTGTAGAGGTTGGGCACCATGGCCCGCCCGTGGCCGAGCAGCGCGGCGCGGTCGTCCATGGCCCGGCGGATGGCCGAGGCGATCTCGACCGGCTGCACCTCGGACTTGAACGCCTTGGCGAAGGCCTGGTGGACAGCCTTGGCGAGACCGTGCTCGACACGGTTGATGATTCCCACGCCGTCTCCTCCTCCTCGGTGAGCGCTCCTGTCGGGCGCTTCATCGTAGCCGGGTCACGCCGACCGACCTCCAGCCGCGCGGGCCGGGCGACCGCTCCCGGTGCCCTCCTTCCGCCTTCCCGACGCCCTCCCGGCGTCCCGGTGGTCCACCCGATTTGCCGTTCCCGGTCGTCATGGGACGATCCTCCGGGGAGCCGCGAGGGCTCCTCGCACGTGCATTACCGGCAAGGAGCGCTCGATGAGCAACGACGACACCAGGAGCAACGGCGCAGGCGGGCAGGGGCTGCCCGGCTACACCGCCAACCACGGCGTGCCCGGTGGTTTCGTCCTGCCGATCCCCGGCGCGTCGACCTCGAGGCCCCCCGCCGACGAGCCGACCGACCCGTGGAGCTCGACGTGGCACGACCCGTCGCTGACCGCGGGCCCGGCGACGCCGGAGCACGGCGAGACCGCGCCCGACGCCGATCCTGACGCCGAGCCTGACGCCGAGCCCGCCGCCCCGCTCATCGACTCCACCCCGTCGCACTGGTCGACCTCGACCGAGCCGACGTATGCCGGCTGGTCGCCCGCGGGTGCGCCCACCACCGACGTCGCCACCGACCCCGAGCCGGCGCCCCACGTCGCCGCCGACGTGGCCGGCACCACCCACGCTGCCGGCGCGCACGACGACGCGAGCGGTACGGCATACGGCCGCGGTGCGGGTGCGGGCGGCGACGGACCGAGCGCCGACGAGCTGATGTCGGCGCGCTCGAAGGGCGCGCGCCAGAAGCTCAAGGCCGACTCGGGGCTGCGCAAGGCCTTCGGCCTGGGCCCCAGCCGCCGCGAGCTCGCCGAGCGCGACCGGCTCGACCGCATCGCCCGGCCGATCACCGGCCGCAAGACGATCATGGTCATCAACACCAAGGGCGGCGGCGGCAAGACGCTCGTCACGCTCATGCTCGCCAGCTACCTCGGGCGCTACCGCTCGGGCTCGGTGCTCGCGTGGGACAACAACGAGACCGAGGGCACGCTCGGCATGCGGGCGCCCTCGCAGAGCCACCACCGCACCGTCGTCGACCTGCTCGGCGCGCTCCCGCAGATCGCGAACGACCCCAACGCCGGCACGTCGGAGCTCGAGCACTGGGTGCGCGAGCAGCGCGGCCTCTCCTTCGACGTGCTCGCCTCCGCCGACGACGACGAGGCGATGCGGATCATCGGCGAGCAGGAGTTCGAGGACCTGCACACGCAGCTCTCGCGCTTCTACCGGATGATCGTCGTCGACACGGGCAACAACCGGCTCTCGCCGAACTGGCTCGCGGCCGCGTCGCACGCCGACATGCTCGTCTTCGCGACCTCGCTCAAGGACGACACGTCGGTCGTGGCCGCCAAGAACCTCGACGCGCTCGTCGCGATGGGCCGCGGCGACCTCGTGCGCAACGCCGTCTGCGTCATCTCGCACACGTCGGCCAAGGGCAGCGACGTCGGCGCGGGCGTGCACACGCGCGAGCACTTCGAGCAGTGGGTGCGCGCCGTCGTCGACATCCCCTACGACCCGATGCTCTCGCCGGGCCTGCACCTCGACCCGCTCAAGATCGCCCGCCGCACGCACGAGGCGTGCATGGAGATGACCGCGGTCGTCGTCGACGGGCTCTGAGCCCGGGGGCTGCCTCCCGACGCCCCACCCGTCGCCCCACCCGTCGCCCAAGGCGTGTGCCGTCCCCGTCCTGTGCGGCGCGGCTCAGTCGTCCTCGGCGAACCGGTGGTAGGCCTCCGCGGCCGCCTGCAGGTAGCGGTGGATCGCGTCGCGCTCGGCGGGCGTGAAGTCGGCCGTGATCGCGTCGAGCCGGTCGAGCAGCCCGCGCAGCTGACCCCGCACCTGGGTCGAGGCCGACTCGGTGGGCACGAGCCGCACCCGGCGCCGGTCGCTCGTGTCGCGCTCGCGCAGCAGGTGGCCGGCGGCCTCGAGCCGGTCGACGACGTCGGTCATGGCGGCCGGGGTGATGCCGAGGCGGGTGCTCAGCTCGCGTGGGCCGAGGTGACCGTCGGAGGCGGCCACGTGGCTCATCGCCGACAGCTCGGTCGGGTGCATCCGCATCCGCCGCGCCAGGGCGCCCGACGCCTCGGCCTCGGCCGCGCCGAGCACCCGCAGGGCCCACGTCTCGGGCTCGTGGCTGCGGCGGGACGTGCTCTCCGGAGGCGGGATTGCCATGGCTGGATCCTACTGCTTCCATATGTTCAGGGGATCTAAAGACCTGGTCGAGACCGAGGAGGCGTCATGGCGGCGGACACGGGAGCGGCAGCCGTGCCGCGGGGCGGCGACCGGCGCCGGTGGTTCGGGCTCGTCGCGATCAGCGTGGCGGTGGCCCTCATCATCGTCGACTCGACGATCGTCAACGTCGCGGTGCCCTACGTCGTCAGCGACCTCGACCTCACGTCGTCGCAGGTGCAGTGGGTGCAGGAGTCCTACACGCTCGTCTTCGCGGCGACCCTGCTCATCTGGGGCACCGTGGCCGACCGCATCGGCCGCCGCCGGATGCTGCTCATCGGCGTCGTCGTCTTCGTGCTCGCGTCGGTGCTCGCGGCCCTCGTCGGGTCGGGCACCGCCCTCATCGGCGCGCGCATCGTGCAGGGCTTCGGCGGCGCGATGATCCTGCCGACGACGCTCTCGCTCATCAACGCCGGCTTCCAGGGCCGCGAGCGCGGCATCGCCTTCGCCGTCTGGGGCTCGACGATCGGCGGCATGGTGGCCGTCGGCCCGCTCCTCGGTGGCTGGCTCACGACCTCGTTCTCGTGGCGCTGGGCGTTCGGCATCAACCTGCCGATCGGACTGCTCATCGTCGCGGGCGTGGCGCTCTTCGTCGACGAGTCGCGCTCGTCGCGGCGCGAGCGGATCGACCTCGTCGGGGCCGTGCTCTCCGCCGTCACCTTCGCCGCCCTCGCGTTCGGGCTCATCGAGGGGCGCACCTACGGGTGGTGGGCCGTCACGAAGCCCTTCGAGCTCGGGCCCTGGACGTGGGCGAGCGGCCCCTCGCCGGTGGCGGTCGCCTTCGCGGTGACCCTCGTGGCCGGCGCCACCTTCGTCGTGCGCACGCTGCGGCGCACGGCCGCGGGCCGGCCCACGCTCTTCCGCTTCGACCTCTTCGGCATCCGCTCGTTCCGCAACGGCAACGTCGCCGCCATGATCGTCAGCCTCGGCGAGTTCGGCATCGTGCTCTCGCTGCCGCTGTGGCTGCAGAACGTCATCGGCTACACGGCGTTCCAGACCGGCCTCGTGCTGCTCGGGCTCGCGGTCGGCTCCTTCGCGGCGAGCGGGCTCGTGGCGGTGCTGAGCTCGCGGCTCGCGCCTCCCCAGATCGTGCGGATCGGCATCGTCGCCGAGATCGTCGGCGTCGCAGCGCTCGGCTTCGTCATCGGCCCGTCGACGTCCTGGGGCGCCGTGGTGCCCTGCCTCTTCGTCTACGGCTTCGGCGTCGGGCTCGCCACGGCGCAGCTGACGGGCGTCGTGCTCGTCGACGTGCCGGTCGAGCGCAGCGGCGAGGGCTCGGGCCTGCAGTCGACGGCGCGCCAGATCGGCTCGGCCCTCGGCATCGCCGTCCTCGGCACCGTGCTCTTCACCTCGGCCGGCGCCCGCCTCGACTCCGGCCTCGCCGGGCTCGGGGTGCCCGAGAGCGGTCGCACCGCCGTCGTCGACGCCGTCGTCGAGAGCGCGGGCGGCGCCATCCCGGCGCTCTCGCGCGACCCGCGGACCGCCCCCGCGGCCGCCGTCGCCGAGCAGGCCTTCTCCGACGCCACGCGGTATGCCGCCTTCACCGCCGCCGGGTTCCTCGTGCTCGGCCTGCTCGCCACCTTCTCGCTCGGTGGCTCGGGCGGTCCCGCTGGTGCGGGTGGTCCGGGCGGCGCGGGCGCCGGCCGGCACCGGCCCGGGTATGCCGACCGGCCCGACGCGGACGCCCCGGCGGTCACCTGAGCCGGGCTGACGGCATACGGGAGCGGGCGGACCGGACGGACCGGACGGGGGCGGCGGCGTGCCCGGTTTGGTGATCCCGGGCGGCATGCAGCACACTGTCTCCTTGTCACGCGCGAGTGGCGGAACGGCAGACGCGCTGGCTTCAGGTGCCAGTGTCCGAAAGGGCGTGGGGGTTCAAATCCCCCCTCGCGCACGCGATGACGAAGGGCCCCGGTTCACAGAACCGGGGCCCTTCCGCGTGTGGTGGGGCCCTCTCGTGCGTGGTTCCGGGCGTCGTCGTGGCGGTGGGCCGGTCGGCGTTCGGCAGGGGCCCGCGGGGGGTACGTAGAGCGCGCCGATGGCCGGGGGGCGTCGCAGCAGACCCCGAACCCGGGGCAGACCGTGCGTCGACCGGGTCCCGTACCATGACCGCTGACGAAGGCCCCGAGATGTCACGTGACGCTGCACCTTCGACCGAGAGGCTGAGGTGCTCCTGAGATGAACCGCTTGCAGGAAGGCTTCGTCCTCGGCGGGCGCTACCACCTCGAGCGCCGCATCGCCTCCGGCGGCATGGCCGACGTCTGGGCCGGCACCGACGGGGTGCTGCAGCGCGAGGTGGCCGTCAAGGTGATGCGCCCCGACGCCGACCACGAGCGGCTCTTCGCGCTCCGCTTCCGCGACGAGGCCGTGCACTCGGCCGCGCTGCTGCACACGAACATCGCCACGGTCTTCGACTACGGCGAGGACGAGGGACTCGCGTTCCTCGTCATGGAGCTCGTCAACGGCGAGCCGCTCTCGGCGCTGCTCAGCCGGCGCGGTGCCCTGCCCCCGGCCGAGGTCCGCTCGATCATGGGCCAGGCCGCGCTGGCGCTCGGCGTCGCGCACGAGGCCCGGGTCGTGCACCGGGACGTCAAGCCGGCCAACATCATGGTGCGCGACGACGGGCTCGTGAAGCTCACCGACTTCGGCATCGCCCGGGCGCTCGACGCGTCCGGCCACACGCAGCACGGCGAGATGCTGGGCACGCCCAACTACATCAGCCCCGAGCAGGCGCTCGGGCACGCCGCCACGGGCGCGAGCGACCTCTACGCACTCGGGGTCGTGGCGCACGAGATGCTCTCGGGGCAGCGGCCGTTCGACCGCGGCACCCCGATCGCGACCGCGCTCAGCCACGTCAACGAGCCGACGCCGCCGCTGCCCGACGACGTGCCGGACGACCTGCGCGACCTCATCACCGAGTGCCTCGAGAAGGACCCCGAGAAGCGGCCGGCGAACGCCGCGGCCGTCGCGGTGCGCCTCGGCCTCGGCGACCAGGAGCTGCGCGGCCTCGCCCTCGGCCTCGCGACCGCCATCAACGGCTCGCCGGCGGAGATGCTCGACGAGGTCGACGGTCTCACCGGCACCGTGCGTGACGACACGAGACCGGGCAGCCCGGTCGAGCGGGGCGACCGGGACGCCCTGACCTCCACGCAGCGCATGCCGGCCACGCTCGCCGACTGAGCGCCGCGCCCCGACGCGACGGCGCAGATCGGCTTAGGGTGGAGGCATGGCGACCCTGCCGCTCTTCCCGTTGGGCACCGTGCTCATGCCGGGGTCGCGGCTGCCGCTGCAGATCTTCGAGCCGCGCTACGTGCAGCTGCTGCGCGACCTGCTCGACGACCAGGACGAGCGCTCGCCGGTCTTCGGCGTCGTCGCGATCCGCGAGGGCTTCGAGGTCGGTGAGGACGGGGTGCGGGCGCTCCACCCGGTCGGCTGCGGGGCGCTGCTGACCCAGGCCGCGGCGCTCGAGGGCGCGCGCTTCCTCGTCGTCTCCGAGGGCACCGACCGCTTCCGTGTCGACGGCATCGACGAGTCCGCGGGCACGCCGTACGTCACCGCCCGCATCACCTGGCTCACCGAGCCCGACGGCGACGCGGCCTCCGTCGTGGCGCTCGCGGCGCAGCTGCGCACCGAGCTCGCGGCGTTCGCGGCTGCGGTCGGCGCCGACGCCGAGCTCCCCGACGACGACCGGGCGCTCGCGTATGCCGTGCCCGACACCGTGAGCCTCGACGTCGTCGACCGCCAGGCCCTGCTCGAGAGCGCCGACACGGAGTCGCGCCTGCGCCTCGGCATGCGCCTCGTGCGGCGCGAGCGGGAGTTCGCGGCCGCGCTGGGCGCCGTCGCCGCCCCGCCGACGCCCCCCTTCAGCCTCAACTGAACCGTCGAGGGGCCACTCTTCGTGGGTGCGCCACCGTCGAGAGGCCACTTTGTGTGGGTGCGCCACCGTCGAGAGGCCACCGTTCGGGCAGGCACGGCGCCCAGGCGAGGCAGCCCCGCGGAGTCAGCGGAGGGTCTTGAGGACCTCGGCACCGACGAGCCAGGTGGCGGCCGCCGCGACGAGCACGAAGGTCGCGTTCCAGACGAGGCGCGGCACGCGCGTCAGCGCGGCGAGCACGCCGGGGTCGCTGCCCGCGCTGCGGTCCTCGAGCACCGCCCCGAGGTGGCGCCAGGCCCCGACGACGAGGACGAGCCCGAGGCCGACGAGCACCTGGGACTGCAGCGTCTCGTCACGCCACCACCAGAGCGCGGCCGACCCGGGGAGCGCGACGACCATGACGACGGCGGTCAGCAACGACCGCACCCGCACGAGCGCGAAGAGCAGCACCGCGAGGCACCCCGTCAGCACTGGTGCCGCCCAGCCGCGCCCCGCCGCCCAGACGAGCAGGGCGCCCACGATCGCCGGCGCCGGGTAGCCCGCCCACGTCGAGGCGACCCGCCCGGCGCCGCGGACCGGTCCGCGGGTCACCGCGTGACCGGACATGTCGCCCCGGAGCACGAACCCGGTGAACGAGCGCCCGACGAGCACCCCGACGACGGCGTGCCCCAGCTCGTGCACGAGCGTGACGACGAGCCGGACGACGCCCCACACGGGCGGCGCGACGACGAGCGCGAGCGCGACCGCCAGCACGACGACCAGCCGCGGCGCCCCGAGGGCGACCTCACCCGTCGCCGGCACCACCCGGTCACCGATCGCCCGAAACACGTCCACGGGCGCGAACCTAGTCGACGGACCCGTGCGCCCCGCCCACGGCCGGCAAACCGTGGACGAGGCCGTCGCGCATCGGGAGCCCGCGAGGTAGCGTCGGCAGCAGTGTCGTCCCGGCGCAGTCGGCAGGAGTCCTCGTGGAGCTTCGCACCTCGGTCAACGACGAGCCGCGGCTCGTGCACGTGGAAGGCACGGAGTCGCTCGTCGACGTCGTGCGCGGCGAGCTCGGCCTGCCGGGCACGAAGCTCGTCTGCGGCAGCGGCGTGTGCGGCGCCTGCACCGTGCTCGTCGACGGCGAGCCGGTGCTCGGCTGCCTGACGCCCGCCACCCGGATGCGCGAGGCCAGCGTCACCACAGTCGAGGGCGTGGCCGACGGCGAGGACCTGCACCCCGTGCAGCGCGCCTTCGCCCACCACGACGGCCTCCAGTGCGGCTACTGCACGCCCGGCTTCGTCGTCGACGCCGTCGCCTTCCACGACCGGTGGCGTGCGGAGCGCGGCACGACCGAGCCCGACCGCGACACGATCGCCCGGGCGCTCGCCGGCCACCTCTGCCGGTGCGGGTCCTACGAGGGCATCTTCCGGGCCGTCGCCGCCGCCTGCCGTGGCGAGCACGACGCCGGGGCGCCGGACCAGCGGGTCGAGCGCGTCGACGCCCCCGCGAAGGTCACGGGCGCGGCCGTCTACACGACCGACGTGACGCTTCCCGGCATGCTCCACGCGGCCATCCGCCGCTCCGACGTGGCGGCCGCGGTCGTCGGGACGGTCACCTTCCCGCCCGGTGTCGTCGGCGTCGACGTGCTCGGCGACGACCGCCGGGTGCGCTGGGCGGGCCAGCCGATCGCCGTCGTCGCGGCCGAGACCGCGGCCGAGGCCCGCCGCCTGGCCCGCGAGCTCGACGTCCCCCTCACCCCGCAGCCGTTCGTCGTCGACCCCGACGAGGCGCTGCGCCCGGGCGCCCCGCTCGTCTATGCCGCCCGCGCCGACCGCAAGGAGGCTCCGAGCGCGAGCGAGGGCGGGGCCATGCCGGCGCCGTGGGACGGCAACCGGCACGGCCCGTCGCGGGCGCCCTTCCTCGGCACGCTCGCCAAGCGTCGCGTGGCCACGGCCCGAACCGCCGGCCGGCGTGGGCTCGTCGAGCTCGAGTTCCGCACGGCGCCGCAGGTGCACACGGCCTTCGAGCCGCACGCGTGCGTGGCCGACTGGAGCGACCCGCAGCACCTGCGGGTCTGGCTCAGCACGCAGGGCGTCGAGGCGATGCGCCAGGAGATCGCCGACCACTTCGACCTCGACCCGACCCAGGTGGAGGTGACCGCCGAGCACGTCGGCGGCGGTTTCGGGGCCAAGCTGGGCCTGACGATGGAGGCCGTCGGGGCGGTCTCGCTCAGCCGCCTCACCCGCCGCCCGGTGCGGCTCGTGCTCGACCGGCACGAGGAGCTGACCGCCACCGGCAACCGGCCGGGCAGCCGCACCCACGTCTCCCTCCTCGTCGACGACGCGACCCAGGCGATCCGCGCCCTCGTCGTCGACACCGACAGTCACGCGGGCGTCGCCGTCGGCAACAGCGTCGCGGCCCTGTCGATGCTCGTCTACGACCGCACCCCGCGCCTGGCCCGCGACGTCGACGTCGTGACGAACGCGCCACCCGGCTCGCCGTTCCGCGGCCCCGGCGGCCCGACGAACGCCTGGGCCCTCGAGCAGAGCGTCGACGAGGCCGCGCACCGCTTCGGTCGCGACCCCATCGAGCTGCGCGCGCAGTGGGACGGCAACCCCAAGCGCCAGGCCCTCTACCGGTGGGCGCAGGGCCTGTCGACGTGGCAGGACCGGCCGGCCACGGGGAGCGGGACGGGTCGCTACCGCCGTGGGGTGGGCGTGGCCGCGGGCAACTGGATCTACCTCGTCGACCCCGACTGCGAGGTCGTCGTCTCGGTGCGCGGGGGTCGGCTCACCGCCGCCACGGCGAGCCAGGACATGGGCACCGGCAGCCGCACCGTGCTCGCCCGGGCTGTCGCCGGCGTCTTCGGCGTCGACCCCGGCACCGTCGACGTGCAGCTCGGCCGCGCGCACGGCGGCACGACGCACGGCCCCGCCTCCGGGGGCAGCCGCACCACCGTCTCGCTCTGGTCGGCCGCCGTCGACGCCGCCACCGCCCTGCGCGACCGGGTCGGCGCCGACCTCGGCCGCGTGCCCGACGGCGCGTCGGCCTCGGCACGCCGGGGCGGCGACCGCGGGATGCGGGCCGTGCCCGTCACGATGAACGGCATCCAGGTCGGGCGCGGCTTCTCCGCCGCCGTCCACGTCAGCGAGGTCGAGGTCGACACCCGCACCGGCGCGACGCGGGTGCTGCGCGTGCACGGCGGCATCGCCGTCGGCCGCATCCACGCTCCCGTGCTCGCGCGCAGCCAGTGCGAGGGCTCGATCATCCAGGGCATCGGCCTCGCCCTCTTCGAGAACCAGGTGCTCGACCCGCACACCGGCCTCACCCTCACCGCCAACCTCGAGGACTACCGCATCCCACAGCTCGGCGACACCCCCGAGATCGACATCCACTTCCACGAGGAGGGCTGGGAGCGCGTGCCCGGCGGCGGCGTCGGGCTCGGTGAGGTCGCCACGGTCAGCCCGGCCGCCTCGATCGGCAACGCCATCTTCAACGCGACCGGCTGGCGCCCGCTCACCCTCCCCGTGCGGCCCGACCGCCTGCTCGAGGGCCTGCGCACCCACGCACGCAGCGAGGTGACCCGGTGAGCGTGACGCTGCTGACGGCATACGACGAGCGGCCCGAGGGCGTGGGCCCGGGTGCCGTCTACCGCGCGGGCGGCACCGACCTGCAGGAACGGCTGCGCACGACGGGCGCGACCCCGCACGTGCTCGACCTCACCGGGGTGCCCGGCTTCACCGCGATCGAGCGGACGGATGCCGCCACCACCCTCGGCGCCGGCGTCACCGTCGCGCGGGTGGCCCTCGAGCTCGCCGACCTCCCGGCGCTCGCGCTGACGGCCGCCGGGCTCGCGACCCCGCAGGTGCGCGCCACCGCGACCATCGGGGGCAACCTGCTGCAGCGCACCCGGTGCTGGTACTTCCGCCACCCGCACACGAGCTGCCTCAAGTCCGGCGGCACCACGTGCCCCGCGCGCGACGGCCGCCACCTCTACGGTGTCGCCTTCGACACCGCGCCGTGCGTGCACCCGCACCCGTCGTCGCTCGCCATGGCGCTGCTCACGTATGCCGCCATCGTCGACACGACGCAGCGTGACGGTCTGTCGGTGGCCGATCTCCTCGGCGACGGGTCGGACCCGACGCGCGACCACCTGCTCGCCGACGACGAGGTGCTGACCCGGGTCGTGCTGCCGGCGCCGGTCGCGGGCGAGCAGGCGGCGTACTTCCGCTCGATCAGCCGCTTCGAGGCCGAGTGGCCGCTCGTCGAGGCCGTCGTGCGGGTCGTGCGCGACGACGCCGGGGCGGTCACCGAGTGCGGCCTCGCGATCGGCGGGGTCGCGCCGGTCCCCCTGCGGCTCGGTGCCGTCGAGGACCTGCTGACCGGCTCGACCCTCGACGACGACACGATCGCCGCGGCCGCGCGGCGGGCCACCGAGGGCGCGAACCCGCTGCCCGAGACCGGCTACAAGGTGCAGCTCGTCGAGGCGACGGTGCGCGAGGTGCTCGAGCGCGTGCGCGCATGAGGGTGCTCGTCGTCTCGGACACGCACGCGCCGCGGCACTGGAAGGCGTGCCCGCCGGCCCTGCTGCCCGAGCTCGAGCGCGCCGAGCTCGTGCTGCACGCCGGCGACGTGTGCACGCCCGACGTGCTCGACCTGCTCGCCGGCTTCGCGCCGCTGCACGTCGTCCGCGGCAACAACGACGGCCCCGACGTCGCCGCGTGGGGCGCGCCCGACACCCTCGAGCTCGACCTCGCGGGCGTGAAGGTGGCGATGATCCACGACAGCGGCCAGAAGCAGGGGCGCAGCGCCCGCATGCGCCGCCGCTTCCCCGAGGCCGACCTCGTCGTCTTCGGCCACTCGCACATCCCGCTCGAGGAGGTGCCGGACGACCCGCGCACCGGCGTGCGCCTGCTCAACCCGGGCTCGCCCACCGACAAGCGGCGCCAGCCCACCGGCACGTATGCCGTCCTCGACCTTCGCGACGGCGCGATCGTCGACGCGCGGATCGAGCCGCTCGCGCGGTGAGGCGGCGTCAGTCGTCGGCGAGGTGCTCGACCCAGCGCCGGCCGGCGTCGCCGCCCCACGCGTCCCACGCCACCCGACCGGCGCTCGGGTAGCCCTCCTCGCCGCGGTGGAAGCCGGTGGCATCGGCGTCCTTGGCGTGCCGGGAGAAGTAGTTGCGCATCCGCTTCACGACGTCGTCGCTGACGGCCTCGCCCCCGGCGAGCTGGGCGGCCCGACGACGACCGGTGTCGGTGAAGTTCGCGCCGGCCTTGCCGTCCTCGATCCACTTCTGGGCGCGCCGCGCCGCCTCCTGCACGCCCTTGGGCGGCTCGTGCGTGGCCATGTGGCTCCTTCCGTCGGTCCACGTTCGCAGGAGTCGTACCCCGTCGGCACGGGCCGACCCCGCCCCGGCCCGGGACCGTCGAGTGGCCACCTCTTGCGGGTGCTGACCGTCGAGTGGCCACCTCTTGCGGGTGCTCGCCGTCGAAGGGCCAACGCGCGGCGCCGCCACCGGGCCCGGCGGACGGGTCGCGGCCGCGACGCGGGTCAGAGCACGCGCAGGTAGCAGAGCATCCGGGAGTCGGTGCCGGGCTCGACGTCGGTGAAGCCGTGCCGCTCGTAGAACCGCCGCGTGTCGACGTCGACCTCGTCGACGTTGATGAGCACCTCGCCCGCACCGCGCTCCGCGACGAGACGCAGCGCCTCGCGGAGGACGAGCGTCCCGATCCCCTGGTCGCGCAGAGCGGGTCGCACGTAGAGCTCCTCGAGCTGAGCGAGCGGGCCGTCGTAGTAGGGCGTCGGTCGCAGGGTGAGCAGGGCGAACCCGACCCCGTCGGGGTGCCCGGCCGCCTCCGCCAGCACGACGAGCACGTCGGGCAGGGCCAGCAGCGAGGCGAACCGGGTCGTGAGCTCGGCGGCCGTCGGTCCCGGCGCGTCGAACTCCTCGTTGAAGTCGCGCAGCAGGTGCCCGACGTCGGGCGCGTCGTGCACGGCCGCGACCCGGACGCGGGTCTCGCCCGGCCCCGTCGCGCCCGGGGCCACGCTCACCAGCCCCAGGAGCCGGGGCGACCCTTGAACGGCCCGACGACGCGGTCGGTGATCCAGCCGCCGTAGAAGCCGCCGTCCTGCGGGCGCACCCGCTCGCCGTCGACGAAGCAGCCGTCGACGAGCCCGGGCATGACGGCGACGTGACCCGACAGCACGGCATACGTCGGCACGGGCTCGGGGTAGGTCCAGGCGGCCCGGGCGGCGCGGCGCCCGCCCCCGACGACGTCGAAGTAGGCCGCCTCGCCCTTCCACTCGCAGACGCTGCTGCCCGCGGTGGGCACGAGCGAGCCGTCGACGAAGGCGTCGAGGGGCAGGTAGTAGGTGGGCGGGTGGCTCGTCTCGAGCACACGCAGGCTCGCCCGCGTGCGCGCGACGACCTCGCCGCCGAGGTGCACCTCGACGAGCTCGCCGCTCGGGTCGACGGCCGGCGGGCGGGGGTAGTCCCACACCGACTCCTGCCCCGGACCGGGCGGGAGCGGCACCGGCCGGCTCACGCGCCGCCGCCGCAGATGGTCTCGAGGCCGGTCGCGAGCCGGTCGACGTCCTCGGCGTTCGTGTAGGGCGCGAGCCCCATCCGCAGTCCGCCCGTCGCACCGAGGCCGAGGTGGTGGCTGCACTCCCACGCGTAGAAGTGGCCGGCGGGCGCGTTGACGCCGCGGGCGGCGAGCCCCTCGCGCAGCGCCTGTGGCTCGTGCCCCTCGACGGTGACGAGCAGCGTGGGCGTGCGCCGCTTGGCGTTGGAGTATGCCGTCAGCCCCGGGATCGCGCGCAGGCGCTCCTCCAGCGCGGCCAGCAGCGAGTCCTCGTGCTCCTCGAGGGCCGCGAACGAGGTGAGCAGGCGCTCGCGGCGCGGGCGTTCCGTCCCGTCGGACGTGGGGTCTCCCGGCACGAGGTCGGCGAGGAAGTCGACGGCCGCGGTCGTGCCGGCGAGCAGCTCGTAGGGCAGCGTGCCGAGCTCGAAGCGCTCGGGCACGGCGTCGCTCGAGGGCAGCAGCTTGGCCGGGTGCAGCGTCTCGAGCAGGGCCGGGTCGGCGGCGAGCACGCCGTGGTGCGGCCCGAGGAACTTGTAGGGCGAGCACACCCAGAAGTCGGCGCCGCTCGCCGGCACGTCGGTGGCGACGTGGGCGCTCGCGTGGACGCCGTCGATCCAGAGCAGGGCGCCGGCGGCGTGGACGACGTCGGCGATGGCGGGCACGTCGGGCCGCGTGCCGATGAGGTTCGACGCGGCGGTGACGGCCACGAGGCGGGTGCGCTCGCCGACGACGGCCTCGACCGCGTGGGGCTCGAGCTCACCGGTGGCCGGGTCGAAGTCGGCCCACCGCACCGTCGCACCGGCGGCCTCGGCCGCGAGCACCCACGGGCGGATGTTCGCGTCGTGGTCGAGCCGGCTGACGACGACCTCGTCGCCCGGTCCCCAGCCGGCCGCGAGGGTGCGGGCGAGGTGGAAGGTCAGCTCGGTGGCGCTGCGCCCGAAGACGATGCCGGCGGGATCGACGGCGAGCAGGTCGCCCATCGCCTCACGGGCGTCGACGACGACTCGGTCGGCCCGGCGCTCGGCCGGGGTGACGCTGCCGCGGTTCGAGATGGCCGAGGTCAGGGTCTCGACGACGGCGGTCGCGACGGTGTCGGGCACCTGCGACCCGCCGGGGCCGTCGAAGTGCGCCGCGCCCTCGCGCAGGGCGGGGAAGTGCCAGCGGATCCGGTCGACGTCGTAGCCAGGGGCGTGCATGTCCTCATCTTCGCGCATGCCGGCCGTGCGCGGACGTGGGCCACCGGACGTGAGCACGGGCACGCGCCCCGTGGCGAGCCGCGGCTCCCGGCGCGGTGGCGTCGGGAGCCGCGGGCTCGACGGTGTGGGCGGGTCAGGGGGTGACGGCGCCGTCCTCGAAGAGCCGGGGCACCCGGTGGTTGGCGAGGAACCGGTCGTCCGGGTCGAGCGCCGAGCGGATCCCCTTGAGCTGGCGCCAGACCGACGCGTCGTAGCCGGTGCTGACGTCGACGTCGTTCTCCGCGAAGTTGAGGTAGCTCCTCCCGGTCGACCACGGCCGCAGCGACGCGGTGAGCCGCTCGGCGTCGAGTTGCCCCTGGGCCGCGAGCTCCGGCGTCGCCGCGACCGCCACGGCGAACACGGCGTAGGCCGCGTCGATGCGGGCGAGCGCGCCGTGCTCCTCCGGGGTGCGCCCGAGCGCCCCGCCGAGCTGGCGCAGCTCGGCGGCGAGGAGCGAGGAGGTCGACCCGGGCCCGACCTGCTCGAGGAGCGTGTCGATGGCCGCGTCGCCCAGCTCGCCCACGAGCGTGCTGTCGGAGACGGCGGGCGTCGGGCCCTCCGGGTCCAGGTGGAGGCGCGGCAGGGCACGCGCCGGCATCCGGCCGAAGGTGTCGATCTCGGGCCCCAGCCCGCGCAGCAGCCCGAGGATCGAGCGGGCCTCCGCGTCGCAGCCGAGCACCGCGCCGTCGATGACGACGAGCGAGCGGCCGCGGATCGGCTCGGGCACCGTCGGCAGCGGGGGCACGTCGAGGAAGCGGAACGAGGTCGTCACCGCGTCGGGGGCCCCGGGCGCCCAGTCGGCCCAGCGCCGCAGCACGCGCTCGGCGTGGTCGCGGTCCCAGACGAGCATGCCCGCATACGCCGTCTCGATCGGGAAGAGGCGGAACTCGAGCGCCGTGACGACGCCGAAGTTGCCGCCGCCGCCGCGCAGCGCCCAGAAGAGCTCGCGGTTCTCGGTGGCGTCGGCGCGCACGTGCTCGCCGTCGGCGGTGACGAGCTCGACGGCGGTGAGGCTGTTCGCGGCCAGGCCGAGCTGGCGGGCGTACCAGCCCATGCCACCGCCGAGGCTGTAGCCGGCGATGCCGACGTCGGGCGAGCTGCCGTGCAGGGCCGCGAGCCGGTGGTCGGCGGCCGGCTCGGTGGCGTCCATCCACAGGGCGCCGCCCTCGACGCGGGCGAGGCGCCGGGTCGGGTCGATCGTGACGCCCCGCATGCGCTCGGTGCGCACGACGACGACGTCGGAGAGGCCCTGGGCGGCGAGCGGGCCGGCGTTGTGGCCGGTGCTCTGCGGCGCGACGCGCAGGCCGGCGGCAGCCGCGGCGCGCACGACCTCCTGCACGTGCGCGACGGTCCGGGGCAGGGCGACGGCGGCGGGGCGCTGGTCGACCGCGACGTTCCACGGCACGCGGGCGGCGTCGTAGCCGGGGTCGCCGGGCAGGTGCACCGCACCGTCGCAGAGCCCGGTCAGGGTCGCGGCGGGGGTCGTGGCCGCTCGGGCGGTGGGGGTGAGGCTGGTGGTGGTCATGCTGTTCTCCTGGGTGCTGGTCGCGACCTCGTCGTCGCGGGGAGGCGCGACCTGTCGTCGCGCGGCCGGCCGCGCTCGTGGCGCGCCGACGGCCCCGGTCGGGGCACGACCTGTCAGAGACCGAAGGCCACGCGCTGATACGTCACCGTTCCGACTGCCTGAAACGTCCGTCTCCTTCGGAATCAGTCGTGTGCAGGCCGTGGTGCCGGCCGTGGTGCGCGCCGAGGGGCATGCTGGGTAGGTGGACGACATGACCACCGACACCGCGCGCGACCTCATGCTCGACGGCTTCGGCCGCATCCGCGACGGCGTGCCGCCGGTCGTCGACGGCCTCACCGTCGACGAGCTGCTCTGGCGCCCCGACCCCGACGCCAACCACGTCGCGTGGCTCGTCTGGCACCTCGCCCGCCAGCAGGACGATCAGGTGGCAGGGCTCGCCGGTGGCACCTCGGCGTGGCTCGAGCAGGGCTGGGTCGACCGCTTCGGGCTGCCCTACGACCGCGACGCGCACGGCTGGAGCATGAGCTCGACCGACGTCGGGCGCTTCACCGTCGCCGACCCCGCGCTCTTCGCGAGCTACCACGCGGCCGTGCACGAGCGGACGACGAGCCTGCTCGAGGGCCTCGACGCCGAGGGCTACGCGCGCGTCGTCGACCGCCAGTGGGACCCGCCGGTCACCGTCGGGGTGCGCCTGGTCTCGGTGCTGGACGATGCCGCCAAGCACCTCGGGCAGGCCGAGTACGTGCGGGGGCTCATCGACCGCCGCCGCTGATCGAGGGCCGCTGGTCGAGGGCCGTTGGTCGAGGGCAGCCGCCGAGCGCGCCGTCAGCGGTCGAGCAGCAGGTAGCCCACGGCGGGGCCGACGAAGCACACGAGCAGGAACGACCAGCCTCCGGTCAGCCGCCGACCGGTGTGCCCGGTCTCGGGCACGCCCGGGGGCGGGCCGGAGACGAGCAGGAAGAGCGGCAGGGCGACGACACCGGCCGGGGAGAAGAGGGCCCAGAACCAGGCCCACCTCGTGGCCCACCACGGCTGCGGGCCGTTGGCGAGCAGCACGAGCGCGGCGACCCACAGGGCCAGGGCCGCTCCGGGCAGCCACGACGGCAGTCGCCACCCCGCGAAGGTCGTGCTCGACTCCGGCCAGCCCGTGACGACGACGCGCACCGACGGGTCGAGCGCCCGCAGCTCGTCCGCCACGGCCCGGGTGACGACCTCGGTGCGCTGCGATCCCCCCGGGACCGCCACCGATGGGTCGCTGACCTGGACCACCTGCGCGAAGCGGTTGCGGTTCTGGTCGGTCCAGGCGAGGGAGACCGTGGCATAGCCCGTCGAGCCGTCGGGAAGGGCACCGGAGACCTGCACCTCGCTCACCCCGCCTCCGCTGACGCCGTCCAGGAGGTCGCCATACGTCGCGGGTGACGAGCCGAGGAGCAGCACGGAGCCGACGAGGCCGAGGGCCTCGATGAGCAGCGCATAACGGCCCGCGCCCTGCCCGGTGGGGCGGCTGGGGCACGCGTGGTGAGGGTGGTCACGCGTGCCGTCGTGCACGGCTCGTCCACAGGATGGGATGCGAAAATGGAGGGCAATGACCTCCCCTGCCGCCCTCGCCGCCCCCGCCGTCGCGTCCCGCACCGACGGCGTCGCCGTGCCCGCCTCGGCGCCCGCGACGCACCCGCGCCACGACGACGAGCGGCACCGGCGCCTGGCCCTCATCGCCCACGGCCGGCGGGGTCGACTCGTCGCGACCCTCGCCGTCGTGCTCGCGCTCGCCGGGGTCAACGTGGCCACCCACGTGCTCGGCTGGGACACCATGTGGCTCGGCCCCGTCGGCGCGGTCGCGCTGCTCGCCTTCGCGCGGTGGCAGGGCCTCACCTGGCACCAGCTCGGCCTGGCCCGGCACACGCACGCGCGCGGCATCCGCTGGGGCCTCGGCGTCATCGGGGTCGTCGGCCTCGTCTACCTCGTCGGCATCCTGCTGCCCTCGACCCGCACCGCCTTCCTCGACGCGCGCTACCACCTGCCGCCGGCCGGTGCCCTGCTCACGGCGTTCGTGCTCATCCCCGTCGGCACCATCCTGCTCGAGGAGGTCGCGTTCCGCTCGGTGCTCTGGGGCTTCCTCTCCCGGCACGCCCGGATGTGGCAGGTGCTCGCCGGCTCGTCGCTGCTCTTCGGCCTCTGGCACGTCTTCCCGGCGATGGCCTCGGCCACCGGCAACGAGGCGATCGGCTCGGCCGTGGCCGGTCTGGGCCCCTTCGCCAAGCTCGCCGTGGTCGGGGGCACCGTGCTCTTCACGGCCCTCGGTGGGGTGCTCGCCGGCGAGCTGCGCCGACGCAGTGGCAGCCTCTTCGCGAGCGTCGGCATGCACTGGGCCACGAACGCCCTCGGCGTGCTCTTCGGCGTGCTCGCCTGGCGCCTCGCCGCCTGACGCCGCCACCGGCATCCGGCGTCGGCAGCCGGTCCGTCCCGGGCGGGGCGCAGCCCTGCGACACTGACCGGCATGGACGGCATGGACGGCTTCACGATCAGGCCCGCGCGCCCCGAGGACCACGCCCGCCTCGGTGACCTGACCGCGGCCGCCTACCTCGACGACGGCCTGCTCGACCTCGGCGCGGACGACCCGTACCTCGAGGTGCTGCGCGACGTCGCCCGCCGGGCCGAGCACGCCGAGGTGCTCGTGGCGCTCGACCCGGCGGGTGTCGTGCTCGGCGGCGTCGCCTTCGTCGAGGGTCCCGGGCCCTTCGCCGACGTCGCCCGCGACGGCGAGGCGGAGTTCCGCACCCTCGCCGTCGCTCCGGAGGGCCGCGGTCGCGGCGTCGGCACGGCGCTCGTGCGCGCCTGCCTCGACCGGGCCCGGGCCCTCGGCCGCGACCGCGTCGTGCTCTCGACCCAGCCGATGATGCACGCCGCCCACCGCGTCTACGAGCGCTTCGGCTTCACCCGGGCGCCCGAGCGCGACTGGTCGCCGATCGGCACCCTCCAGCTGCTCGTCTACGAGCTCGAGCTCGCCCCTGCCGAGGCCTGAGCCGCCGCCCGCTCCTGCGCCGCGGCTGCGGACCGCTCGACCAGGGCACGCACCTCCGCGGTGATCGACGGGTCGAGCTCGACGTGCGCCTCGAGCAGGCGCAGCAGCGTCGCCGCCGCGTGCGCGTTGCGCTCGTAGCCGGGCACGAGGTCGGCGAGCGGCAGCAGGTCGTCGTCGAACCGCCGCTCGACGCCGCGGTCGACGACGAAGACGTCCTGCCGCGCGGTGCGGCCGAGCCCGAGGTGGCCGAGCACGGTGATCCAGCGGTCGACGGCATACCCCTGGATGAAGCGGGTCGCCGTGAGCCGCTCGCCCCGCAGGTCGCGGTGCAGCCCGACGTAGAGGTTCGTCATCGCCTCGCCGACCTGGTGGGCGAGCGGCTCGGGCCGGGGCACGGGCGTCCGTGGCTGCTCGAGCCCGTCGGGGGCGTCGGTGCGGCGCCAGTGCACGCGGCCGGGCGGGTAGCCGGCGGTCGCCATCTCGTCGAGCGTGAAGACGGCGTACTCCGCGAAGAGGCCGTCGCGCAGCAGCGCCTTGCGACCGGCACCACTGTTCTCGAACGACCACTGCACGGGGTGGGCGGCGTCGAGCCAGTCGATGTCGGCGAGGTAGCGGTCGCGCGCGGCCACGTCGTCGACGACGACGAAGAAGTCGGCGTCCGAGTGCTCGTCGAGGCGGTGGAGGTCGCGCCCCACGGAGCCGAGGCCCAGCAGGGCCACGGCGTCGCCGCGGCGCTCGAGCTCGGCGCCGAGCCGGTCGAGGAAGGCGAGCAGCCGCTCGGGCACGTCGGAGGGGGAGGCCACGACGGCGGGCGTGGGTGGGGTGGGCGAGGACGGCATCCGTCGTCTCCTTCGGTGGAGGTCGACGTGTCATCCCGCCCGGCCGGGTGCCGTCGGGGTCGCGACACCGGCAGCGTATGCCGGGTGCGACCTCCCACGGAAGGGGTCGGCGAGGGGTGTGCGGAGCGCGGACCGCGTGGCAGGCTGGACAGGTGCCCGTGACGATCGAGGACGTGCGGCGGGTGGCGGAGCCGCTCCCGCGGTCGACCGAGGTGCTCGTGCGCGACCGCGTGACGTTCCGCGTCGGGAGGGTCGTGTGGCTCGCCTTCTCCGCGGACGAGACGCAGCTCGGGTTCGCCTTCCCGCGGGAGGAGCGCGACGTGCTCGTCACGAGCGAGCCGGCGGTCTTCCTGCTGCCGCGGCCCTCCGACCTGCGGTTCAACTGGGTGGAGGCGCGCCTCGACGCGCTCGAGCCGGAGCGGATGCGCGAGATCGTCGTCGACGCGTGGCGCTTCGTCGTGCCGCGCACCGTGGCGCTGGCGCCCGGCAGTCCCTGAGCGACGCGGGCCGCCCGGCCGGCCTCGCGAGGCAACGGCGCGCAGTCATCGCGGGCCCACCGGGCCGGCACAGCGACGCCACAGCGGCGCTCGCGACGGTGGGGGCATCCACCTGACGAAGGAGAGCCCCGATGAGCACCGTCCCCCGCGCCCTGCGCCGAGCCCGACGGTGGACCGCCGGCCTGTTGACCGCCTCCACCGTCCTCGTCGGCGCCGTCGGCATCCACCTCGCGCAGACCCAGGGCCAGAGCGTCGCCACCCAGACCGTGTCGCAGAGCTCGAGCCAGACGTCCAGCCAGACGTCCAGCCAGACCTCGGGCGACGACTCCGGCACCGCGAGCTCCGGTTTCGGAGCGGTGGCCCCCGTCGGCGGCAGCAACGCGCAGGGCCAGACCCGCTCGGGCGGCTCGTGATGGACCGCGCGACGCTCCCCCCGACGCTCCCCCCGACGCCCGTCCCGGCCGCCGTGGCCACCTCCGCGACCTTCCGCGCCATCGGCACGAGCAACACGGTGCTCGTGACCCGTCCCGAGGTTGTCGGTGACGCCCTCGCGATCGCCCGTGGCCACCTCGAGCAGGTCGACGCCGCGGTGAGCCGCTTCCGACCCGACTCCGAGGTGAGCCGGCTCGCCGAGAAGGCCCGCCACGCGCCGGCCGAGGCGTTCGTGTCGCCGGTGTTCACGGCATACCTGCTCGCGGCGCTGCGCGTCGCACGCCTGACGGGCGGGCTCGTCGACCCGACGGTGGGCGCGCGCTCGTGGCCACCGGCTACGACGGCGACCTCGACGCGGTGCGGGCGCGCGGCAGCTTCCACCAGGTGCGGGTCGCGCCGGTGCCGCGGTGGCACACCGTGCACCTCAACGTCTCGGCCCGGCGCGTCACGGTGGCCCCGGGCACCCTGCTCGACCTCGGCGCCTCGGCCAAGGCGCACGCGGCCGACACGATCGCCGCGCTGCTCGCCGCCCGGCTGCCGGGTGGCTTCGCCGTCAACCTCGGTGGCGACGTCGCGGTCGCCGGGGAGCTGCCGGCCGGCGGCTGGGCCATCGGCGTCGAGGGCGCCGACGCGGCGCTTCGCGAGGTCGTCACGAGCACGGGGCAGGCCGTCGCGACCTCCTCGACGCGGCTGCGGGTCTGGCCCACCGACGACGGCCCGCACCACCACGTCATCGACCCGCGCACCGGTCGCACGGCTGCGGCGGTGTGGGCGCAGGTGTCGTGCGCGGCGGTCAGCTGCCTCGAGGCGAACGCGGCGTCGACGGCGGCCGTCGTGCTCGGCGCCGACGCCCCCGCCTGGCTGACCGCGCAGGGCGTGCCGGCCCGCCTCGAGGGCCTCGACGGGGGCGTCGTCACGACGCCCGGCTGGCCCTCCGCGAACCGGAGGGCGGCCTGATGAACGAGCTGCTCTGGTACGTCTCGCGCGGCACCGGCGTCGCCGCGATCGTGCTGCTCACCGCGGTCGTCGTGCTCGGTGCGGTCATCGCCGGTCGGCGCGCACCCCGCGGCGAGGGCGCGACCCTCGTCATGGCGCTGCACCGCTCGCTCTCCCTCGGGATGACCGTGTTCCTCGCCGCGCACGTCGCGACCGCCGTGGCCGAGACCTACGTCTCCATCGACGCCGTCAGCGCCGTGCTGCCCTTCACCTCCGGCTACGAGACGCTCTGGGTCGGGCTCGGCACGCTCGCGCTCGACGTGCTCGTCGCCGTCGTCGTCACCTCGGTGCTGCGGGCCCGCCTCGCCGAGCGCACGTGGCGCCGGGTGCACCTGCTCGCGCACGCCCTGTGGCCGATGGCCGTCGTGCACGGCCTCGCGCTCGGCACGGGCGACCAGCCGGTGCTGCGCGGCACCACGCTCGCCTGCGCCGTCGCGGGAGCCGCCGCGCTCGCCTGGCGCCTCGCCTCGAGCCACGCCGACCGTGACCGCCGGGCCCTCGTCGCCGCCCAGGAGTGGTCATGACCCTCGTCGCCCTGCTCGCCGAGGCGGGCCTGACCGGCCGCGGTGGCGCCGCCTTCCGCACCGCCACCAAGGTCGAAGGGGCGCACGCCCACGGCGCGCGCCTCGTCGTCAACGCCTGCGACGGCGAGCTCGGCGCCGCCAAGGACGCCTGGGTGGTGCGCCACCACCTCGCCGAGCTCGTCGAGGGTGCCACCCTCGTCGCCGCCGGGTCCCCGGTCACGTATGCCGCCCACCGCGGTTCCGAGACCGTCGACCTCCTGCGCGCGGCTGGGCTGCCCGTGCTCGACGTGCCGGCGCGCTACGTCTCCTCCGAGGAGTCGTCGCTCGTCTCGCTCGCCCGCGGCGGGCTCGCCCGGCCGCTGACGAAGCGGCAGCCCGTCGTCCGCGGGGGCCGCGACTCCGCCGGCCGGCGCATCCCGCCCACGGTCGTGCTCAACGCCGAGACGGTGTGGCGCGTCGCGCAGGTGGCCCACCGGGGGGCGGCGTGGTTCCGTTCGGTCGGCACGCCCGAGCAGCCCGGCCCGCGGCTCGTCGCCGTGAGCACGCCGAGCGTGCGGGGGCTCGTGCTCGAGACGGCCGCCGGGGAGCCCGTGGCCGACCTGCTGCGGCCGGCCGGTGGACCCCCGCCGGGGTCGCCCGCCCTGCTCGTCGGCGGACTCGGCGGGGCCTTCGTCGACGTCGGCGCCGTGCCCGGGCTGCGCTGGTCGGACGCCGACCTCGCCCGGGTGGGGGCCCGCACCGGCCCCGGCGTGCTCGAGGTGCTCGACCCGCGCGACTGTCCCCTCGGCTTCGTCGACCGCTGCCTCACGTGGGCCGCCGGCGAGAGCGCCGGGCAGTGCGGGCCGTGCATGTTCGGCCTGCCGGCGCTCGCCGCCGACTGGAGGGCGCTGCTCACCGGCGCCGACCCGACGGGGCGCGGGGTGCGCGCCCGGGTCGCCCTGCTGCCCGGCCGGGGAGCCTGCCGCTTCCCCGACGGCGTGGCCGGCTTCGCCGGCTCGGCGCTGCGCGTGCTCGCCGGCCACCTCGAGGAGCACCGGTCCGGGCGCTGCGCGGCCACCGACCCGTCGCCCCGCCACGCGCACCCCGCCGGCGCCACCCACCCGACCCGCCCGTCCCCCTCGAACCTCTGAAGGAGCAGCGATGTCCGCGACCTCCCCGTCCGCGCCCGCCGACGACCGCCGCACCACGGGCCGACGGCTCGGGCTCGCGGGCGACCCCGTGCTGGCCGTCGACCGCGTGGCCTGTACCGGTCACGGCGTGTGCGCGCAGCTGCTCGCCGGCGTGACCCTCGACGAGTGGGGCTACCCGGTCGTCGTCGACGCCCGCGTCGACGGCGACGACCCGGTGGCGCTCGAGACGTTCGCGGCGGCCGTGCGGCTCTGCCCGGCGCGGGCGCTCTTCCGCCGCTGACGCCGGCCTGCCACGCTGGGGCCCGGGCCGCCGTCGGCGGTCGAGCCAAGTGTCCGAATCTGCTCGATCGACTGTGCTTTCGCGCAGCATTGCTCATAGACTGCGCCGGTGAAGCGCGAAGCGGTCGTCGGCATCGACGTCGGGGGCACCCGCACCAAGGCGAGTCTCGTCACCGTCGAGGGCCAGGTGCTCACCGAGACCGTCACCCCGACGCCGCCCCGCCTCGGCGAGCGGGACGGTGAGCGGCTCGGCGACCTCGCCGCGCACGTCGTCGCCGAGCTCGTCCAGACGCTCGAAGAGCCGGCCGTGCTGCTCGCCGTCGGGGTCGTCGTGCCCGGGCTCGTCGACGAGGCCTCCGGCATCGGCGTGTGGTCGGCCAACCTCGGCTGGCGCGACCTCGACCTGCGCTCGGCCGTCGCCGCCCGGGTCGACGTGCCCGTGGCCGTGGGCCACGACGTGCGCGCCGGGCTGCTCGCCGAGCACCGCCTCGGCGCCGCGCGCGCCGCCTCGAACGTGCTCTTCGTCCCCCTCGGCACCGGTCTCGCGAGTGCGCTGCTCACCGGTGGCGAGCTCGTCACGGGGGCGCCCTGGGCCGGCGAGATCGGCCACGTCGTCGTCGTGCCGGACGGCCCGCCGTGCGGCTGCGGCCGCCGGGGCTGCCTCGAGGCCGTGGCGAGCGCCGGTGCGATCGGCCGCCGCTGGTCGGAGGCGACCGGCCTGACCGGCGACGCCGAGGAGGTCGCCCGGCGCGCCGCAGCCGGCGAGCCGGAGGCCCGGCGTGTCTGGACCGAGGCGATCGACGCGCTCGCGAGCGTGCTCGCGCCCGTCGTGGCGGCCGCCGGCACCGAGCTCGTGCTCGTCGGCGGGGGCCTCGTGCACGCCGGCGACGCGTTGCTCGTGCCCCTGCGCGCGGCCCTCGACGCCCGGGTCGGCCACCTCGGCGACGTCGCGGTCGAGGCGGCCGCGCTCGGTGACCGCGCCGGCTCGCTCGGCGCCGCGAGCCTCGCCCTGGGGCTCGTCGGCCGATGATCGTCACCCTGACGCCGAACCCGGCGCTCGACATCACGTATGCCGTGCCGACCGTGACGCTCGGCGAGTCCCACCGCGTCGGCTCGGTGACCGAGCGGGCGGGTGGCAAGGGCCTCAACGTCGCCTCGGTGCTCGCCACGATGCTCGCCTCGCTGTCGCCCTCGACGAGCACCTCGACGGGCACGTCGACGGCGGCCGGGGTCGTCGCCGTCGCACCGGTCGGGGCCCTCGACCGAGAGCTCTTCGCCGCGGACCTCGACGCGCGGCGGGTGCCGCACCGGCTCGTCGAGTCGCCGTGCCCGACCCGCCGCTCGGTCGCCGTCGTCGAGTCGGACGGCCGGGCCACCCTGCTCAACGAGGCCGGGGTCGGGCAGTCGCGCCGGGTCTGGCAGCTCGTCACCGACGAGGTCGAGCGGCTCGCCGGGTCCGCGCGCGTGCTCACCGTCTCGGGCAGCCTGCCGCCCGGCACCGACCCCGACCTCGTGCTGCGCCTGACCGAGCTCGCCCACGCGCACGACCTGCTCGTCGTGCTCGACGTGAGCGGCGAGGCCCTGGCCCGCGCGCTGCCCGCGCACCCCGACGTCGTCAAGCCGAACCGGACGGAGGCCGCCGGGGTGCTGCGCGCCCTCGCTGAGGCGGCGGGCGCCCCGACGCGCACCGCGCCCGACCCCACGGCGCAGCAGGCGGCATACGCCCTCGTCGAGGCCGGCGCGCGGGCCGCGGTGGTGAGCGACGGCGCCGCGGGGCTCGTGCTCGTGCACGGCGAGCTCGCCCTGCGCGCGCGGCTGCCCCGACCGCTGACCGGCAACCCGACGGGGGCCGGCGACGCCCTGACCGCGGCGCTCGCGGCCGGGCTCGACCGCGCCGGTCAGCTGCCCGACGGACGCGCCGCGTGGGAGCCCGTGCTGCGCCGCGGCGTGGCCTGGTCGGCGGCCGCGGTGCTCCAGCCGGTCGCCGGGGCGATCGACCCCGCCGACGCCGACCGACTCGCCCCCGACGTCGAGATCGAGGAGATCCGTTCGTGAGCCGCTCCCCCCTGACCCCCCTGCTGGCCGCCGCCCGCGCCGACGGACGGGCGCTCGCCGCCTTCAACGTCATCCAGCTCGAGCACGCCGAGGCGTATGCCGCCGCCGCCGAGCGGGTCGGGCTGCCCGTCGTCATGCAGATCTCGCAGAACTGCGTGCGCTACCACGGGTCGCTCGCGCCGCTCGCCGCCGCGACGCTCGCGATCGCCGACGCGTGCGCCCAGGACGTCGTCGTGCACCTCGACCACGCGGAGGACGTCGGCCTCGTCGAGGAGGCCGTGCGGCTCGGGCTGACCTCGGTGATGTTCGACGGGTCGCGGCTGCCCGACGACGCCAACCGCGCCGAGACCGCCCGCGTCGTCGCGCTCTGCCGCGCGGCGGGGGTCAGCGTCGAGGCCGAGCTCGGCGAGGTCGGCGGCAAGGACGGCGTGCACGCGCCCGGGGCACGCACCGACCCCGGCGAGGCGGCGCAGTTCGTCGCCGACACGGGCGTCGACGCGCTCGCCGTCGCGGTCGGCAGCAGCCACGCCATGACCGACCGCACGGCCCGGCTCGACACCGACCTCATCGGACGGCTGCGCGCACAGGTGCCGGTGCCGCTCGTGCTGCACGGCTCGTCGGGCGTGCCCGACGAGGGACTCGTCGGGGCGGTGCGGGCCGGCATGACGAAGGTCAACATCGCGACCCACCTCAACCAGGTGTTCACGACCGCGATGACCGAGCGGCTGCAGGCGCGGCCGACGGTCGACACCCGGGCCTACCTCGGCGCCGCGCGCGACGCCGTCACCGACGAGGCCGCCCGCCTCATGCAGCTGCTGGCCCTCCAGGCCCCCCGCTGACCCCCAACCGTCGAAAGGCCACTCCTTGCGGGTCTGACCCCGTCGAGAGGCCACCTTTGGAGACCCCCCAACCGTCGAGAGGCCACCTTTCGCGGGTGCGCACAGGTCGAGAGGCCAATCCTCGGTTGCGAGGATTGGCCTCTCGACGTTCTGGCACCCGCGGACTTTGGCCTCTCGACGTTCTGGCACCCCCGAACTTTGGCCTTTCGACGGTTGGGGGTGCCGGGTGTCAGGCCAGGACGATGCTGCGCGTGAGGTGGCGGGGGGCGTCGGGGTCGAGGCCGGCCGACTCGGCGCGCGCGAGGCAGAGCCGGTGCACGCGGACGAGCTCGGCCATCGGGTCGAGGTCGCGGTGCTCGAAGAGGGCGCCCGTCTCGCGCACCTGCTCGGCCAGCCCGTCCGGCACCGCGCCGAGGGCCCAGACCGCGCGGCCGGGGGCGGCGATGCTGATCGGGCCGTGGCGGTACTCCATCGCCACGTACGACTCGGCCCAGAACTGCGCCGACTCGCGCAGCTTGAGGGCAGCCTCGTTCGCGAGGCCCTTGCTCCAGTCGGTGCCGAGGAAGGTGACCTGCTCGACCGAGCGGAGCTCTCCCAAGGCAGTCTCGACGTCCTCGTCGAGCACGGCCCGCGCCTGCTCGACGACGTGCCCGAGGTCCTCGCCGAGCGAGGCCCGCAGCAGCGCGAGCGTCGAGGTGGCGAAGCGGGTCTGCACGACCGACTGCTCGTCGACGTCGTCCATGAGGATCGTGGCGGCCGACCGCTCCGCCACCGGGGTGCCGGGCGTCGCGACGATCGACACGTGCGGCGTGCCCGCGGCGAGCAGCTCGTCGAGCACCTCGAGCACCTCGGTCGTCGTGCCCGACCTGCAGATGATGACGACGCGGTCGTAGCCCCGTGCGAGGCGGTGCTCCGAGGCCGTGAAGGCGTCGGTCGGCCCCTGCCCCAGGGACTCGCGGCGGGCGGCATACGCCTGGCCCATGAACCACGACGTGCCGCACCCGATCGTCGCGACGTGCTCGCCGGGGCGCGGCAGGTCGCCCGCCACGGCGGGCAGGCGCGCGGCGGTGCGGGCCCAGTCGTCCGGCTGGGTGGCGATCTCACGGGCGAGGTGCGAGGGCTGGGACATGGGGGCGGCTCCGACGAAGAAGGTGATTGTGTCTGCGCGATCCGAAGCGTAAACGCGCACAGATGCACATGTCCACTGCTCGACTCACGCGCTACGCTCGGCGCGTGACCGATGACGGCGATCTCGCACGCACCCGCGCCGGCCGCTGGTCGGTGATGCTCGACCGGCTCGCGACGGCGGGCCGGCTCGGCGTCGGCGAGGCGGCCGAGCTGCTCGGCGTCAGCGAGGCGACGATCCGCCGCGACTTCTCCGAGCTCGCCCGGCGCCAGCTCGTCGCACGCAACCACGGCGGCGTCGTCGCGACGAGCGTCGCCTACGAGCTGCCCTACCGCTACCGCAGCAGCCGCGGCGACGACGACCGCGCCCGGGTCGCGACGGCGGCCGCGGCGCTCGTGCGCCCCGGCCAGGTCGTCGGCGTCAACGGCGGCACGACGACGACCGCCACCGCGCGCGCCCTCACGGCCCGCGAGGACCTCGCCGTCGGCGGCGAGCTCACCTTGGTGACCAACGCGCTCAACATCGCCACCGAGGCGGTGCTGCGCCCGCACGTCCAGTGCGTCTCGCTCGGCGGGGTGGCCCGTCCGGAGTCCTACGAGGTGACGGGCCCGCTCGCGACGCTCGTGCTCCAGCAGCTGTGGATCGACGTCGCCATCGTCGGGGTCAACGGCCTGTCGGCGCGCGAGGGCGCCACCTGCCGCCACGAGGAGGAGGCGGCGATCATCCGCACCATGATCGAGCGCTCCAAGGAGGTCATCTGCGTGACGACGGGCGACAAGCTCGGCCTGCGCACCTTCGCCTCGATCGCTCCTGCCGAGCGCATCGACCACCTCGTCACTACCGTGGACGCGGACCCCGCGGAGGTCGAGGCGCTGCGCGCCGCGGGCGTCGAGGTCCACCAGGTCTGAGGGTCGGGCCACCCTGGGCCGCCCCGGAGCCATCCCGCGCCCGCCCCCGAGGCGGTATGCCGCCATGTCCCGTCGATGCGTGAATGTGATCGATTGATCGACAACTCGGTCAGCATTGCTCTTGAAACCCTGCCGGGCGCGCCCTAGGTTGGGCCCCACCGTGTGTCCGGGCCGGCACGTGCCCCACGTGCCCACCGCGCCTGGAACCGAACCAAGGAGAGACATGAGGTCGACGAAGAAGTCTGTGGTCGTCGCGGGAGTGGCCATCGCCGGCCTCGCCCTCGGCGCCTGTGGCGGCGGAACCGGAGCCGGCTCGGCCGGCGGGTCCACCGGCGGCAGCGGTGAGGAGGTCAAGACGATCAAGCTCGTCGCGGCCGAGTACTCCAAGGACAACACGAAGAAGTTCTGGGACGCCTTCGCGGCGACCTACAAGCAGAAGACCGGCTACACGCTCGACGTGCAGGTCGTCAGCTGGGACAACATCGACCAGCAGTCCTCGACGATGATCCAGAACAACCAGGCACCCGACATCCTCAACCTCAACGCGTACGCCAGCTACGCCAAGGACGGGCTGCTCTACGACTCCGACGCCGTGCTGCCCGCCGCGGTCAAGAGCGACATCCTCGACACGTTCGTCAAGTACGGCACGTACGACGGCAAGTTCTACGGCTTCCCCGACCTCTCGTCGGCGCGCGCGTTCTTCTACAACAAGACGCTCTTCAAGCAGGCCGGCATCAACGAGCCGCCCAAGACGTGGGCCGAGCTCGAGGCCGACGCGAAGAAGCTCGCCGCGCTCGGCAACGGCACCGTCGGCTACGCCCTCCCGCTCGGCCCGGAGGAGTCGCAGGGCGAGTTCTCCATGTGGCTGTTCAACAACGGCGGCACGTGGAAGGACGGCGACAAGTGGACGATCAACTCCGCGAAGAACGTCGAGACGCTGAGCTTCCTCAAGAAGCTGACTGACGAGAAGGTCACGCAGAACAACCCGGCCCGCACCAACCGGGCCGACGCGTTCGACCTCTTCAAGTCGGGCAAGGCCGGCATGGTCATCGGCTTCAGCCCCCTCGCCGCCGCGCTCGACGCGGACAAGAAGGTCGACTACGGCGTCGCGCCGTTCCCGACGAACGACGGCTCCGAGAGCAAGACGTTCGGCGTCACCGACTACCTCATGGCCTTCAAGAAGCCGGGCAACGAGAAGGCGGTCAAGGCCTTCTACGACCTCTACTACCAGCCCGACCAGGTCAACACCTTCATCAAGGCCGAGGGCTTCCTGCCCGTCACGAAGTCGGGCGTCGAGGCCTTCAAGGGCGAGACCTCGCTCAAGGTCTACCTCGACACCCTGCCCAACGCGCAGCTCACCCCGACCGACGACCCGACGTGGGACAAGGTCAAGCTCGCCGTGCAGCAGAACCTCGGTGGCGGCCTGACCGGCTCGCCGCAGGCCACCCTCGACGGTCTGCAGAAGACCGCCGAAAACGGCGGCTGAGGCTCGCGCCCCGATGACCGAGCGCTCCACCGTGACCCCCGACCCCGCCCTCGCGGCGGGGTCGGGGGACCGCCGTTCCCGTATGCCGTCCCGTGGCCGTCGCGCGCACGCCGGTCGCATCGGCCGGGTGCACCCCCTCGTCGCCCTGCTCTGGCTGGCGCCGGCGCTCGTGCTCATCCTCGGGGTCGTGCTCTACCCGGCGCTCAAGCTCTTCGACGCCTCGCGCGGGGAGTACTCCATCACCGGCCTGCGCAAGGGCGACGCGGGCTGGTCGAACTACGCCAAGGTGCTCGAGCACCCCGACCTCGGCACGGTGCTGCGCAACACCGTCGTCTGGGTCGTCGCCGTCGTCGCCTTCACCATCGTGCTCGGCCTCGCCCTCGCGCAGTTCCTCGTCAAGAGCTTCCCCGGGCGTCGCTTCGTGCGCTGGGCCGTCATCATCCCGTGGGCCGCCTCGCTCGTCATCACGAGCCAGCTCTTCGTGCTGCTCTACGACTACAACTACGGGATCATCAACCACGTCCTGACGAGCCTGCACGTCATCGACACCCCGATCGACTTCCTCGGCAACGACTCCTGGACGATGTTCTCGATGGTCGTCGTCGGCGTCTTCGTCTCGCTGCCCTTCACGATCTTCGTCTTCATCGCCGGCCTCGGCGCGATCCCCGACGACGTCATGGAGGCCGCGACGGTCGACGGTGCGAGCCCGTGGCAGCGCTACCGGAGCATCACGCTGCCGCTCATGCGCCCGGCCCTGATGATCGCGACGGTGCTCAACGTCATCTACGTCTTCAACAGCTTCCCGATCATCTACACCCTCAACGACCGCAACCCGGGCTACCTGCACGACACGACGATCACGTTCATGTACAAGCTGGCCTTCAAGAGCCAGGAGAAGGACGTCGGCATGTCGGCCGCGGCGGGCATCTTCAACGTCCTGCTGATCCTCGTCGTCGTCGCCGTCTACCTCAAGATCATCAACTGGCGTGAGGAGACGAGCCGATGAGCACCACGACGGCACCCGCAGCCCGCGCGGCGGGCGCGCCTCCGCCGCAGACGGATCCGCCGGTGCGCACACGGGATCCCAAGCGCCGCAGGAAGATCCTCATGTCGGTCGGCGGGGCGCTCGTCGCCCTCGTCTTCGTCGCGCCGTACCTCGTCATGGTGCTCGACTCGCTGCGCACGAGCAGCGACGTCAAGAGCACCCCGCCGTCGTTCCTGCCGAAGGTGTGGCAGTGGGACACCTACGCCCAGGTGCTCGGCGACGACCGGTTCCTCTCGTGGCTCAAGACCTCGCTCATCGTCGCGACCGGGTCGACGGTCATCGTCATCCTCGTCGCCATCCCGGCTGCGTACATGACCTCACGCCACCGCTTCCCCGGTCGCGGTGCGTTCCTGCTGCTCGTGCTCGTCACGCAGATGTTCGCGCCGACCTCGCTCGTCGTCGGTCTCTACCGCCAGTTCTTCGAGCTCAACCTCATCAACACCTACGCCGCGCTCATCATCACGAACGCCGCGTTCAACCTCGCCTTCGCGATCTGGATCCTGCACGGCTTCTTCGCCTCGATCCCGCTCGAGGTCGAGGAGGCGGCCGCCCTGGACGGCGCGAGCCGGTGGCAGGTGCTGCGCCGCGTCATGCTGCCGCTCACGCTGCCCGGCCTCGTCACGGCGACGATCTTCACCTTCATCGCCGCGTGGAACGAGTACGTCGTGGCCCTGACGCTGATGATCGACGACGACAAGAAGCCGCTCACCGTCGGCATGCGGGCCTACATCACCGGCTACGAGCAGCACTGGGACCAGCTCTTCGCGGCGTCCGTCATCGCCGTCGTGCCCGTCGTGATCCTCTTCGCCGTCATCGAGAAGCACCTCGTCGGCGGGCTCACGGCCGGCTCGGTCAAGTAGCCCGACCCGACGAGCAGCAACGAGCAGCGCAAGAGCAGCGCCACAGCTGCGCACGAGAAGGGGCCCCGGTCGTGACGACCGGGGCCCCTTCCCGTTCAAGGGTCGGAGGGGCTGGACGGGTTGGACGCTGCGTCAGCCGACGTAGCCGAGCAGCTCGAGCGAGACGGCCCGGATGGAGCCGACGTCGCCGCCCGCCCGGTCGACGACCGAGAAGGTCCAGCTGCCGACGACCGGCTGCGAGAGCAGCGGCGCGAGCGGCGACACGGGCTTCCACTCACCCGTGAACGGCGCGTCGGTGCTGCCCGCCGAGAGGATGCTGCGCGTGGCGTCGTCGTCGAAGACGACCTGGCACAGGTTGTTGCCCGAGCCGCCGTTGCCGCTGAACACCGTGGCGCTCGCCCCCGACGGCGACGTCAGCGTGCCGACGAGATCGGAGACGTACGTGTGGTCGAGCCCCACCGTCGTCGCGCCCTCGTCGGTCGTGCACGTGGTGCCGTCGATGCTGAAACGGATGTCGCCGGCATACGTCGACCCGGTGACCGGGATGGTGACGCCGGCCCCGGTCGCGTCACGGTCGGGGATCGCCACGGCCGGGCCGGTGTAGCTGAACCGCGTGGGCTCGGCGGCCGGCTGGCCGGTGGCCAGCGACAGGGTCGAGCGCTGCGGCGAGTAGCTGCCGACGAACGACACGGTGGCCGCCACGGAGACCGGCTTGCCGGCGGGATAGCCCGCGGCCAACCGGATCGTGAAGGTCCGCGAGGCCGTGGCCCCCGGGGCGAGGGCGCCGTAGGTGCGCACGGACGGCGTGAGGGTGACGCCGGCGTCGCTCGAGCGGAGGCGGACGTTGACGCTCGAGGCCCGGCCGTCACCGATGTTCGTCACCGGTACCGTCAGGGTGCCGGACTCGCCGGGCCCGAGGTAGGCGTCGCCGTCTCCGGCGGGTGCCACGGTGGCCTGGCCGGTGCGCACGAGCGGCTGCGGCGTCGCCCCGGTCCGGCGCAGCACCCGCGTCGCGAGCACGACACCGTGCCCGGTCCGCGAGTCGGTGCCCGGCGGGGTCAGGTCGATCGAGGTCGAGACCATCGCGTCGCGGATCTCGTCGGGCGCGGTGCCCGGGTTGCCCGAGAGCACGAGCGCGGCGACGGCGGCGGCGTGCGGTGCGGCCGCCGAAGTGCCGAAGAACTTCTCGAAGCCCGGCACGGTCGTGCTGACGCCGTCGGCCGCCGTGAGGTCGGGCTTCTGGCGCACCACGCCGCCGGTCGAGCTCGTGTTGCCCGGCGTGTAGGGCGTGCCGTCGGCCGCGAAGAAGACGCGGCGCGGGCCGTCGGAGGTGAAGCGCTCCGGCAGCTGCTGGCGGGTGAAGGCGTTCGGGAAGGGCCCGGACGGGTTCGGCGGGTCGCCCGGCTCGAGGTCGAAGGGCAGCGGGGTCGCCGCGGGCGCGGCGGCGGTGCTGATCGCGTCGACGGTTGCCGAGTGGCCGCGCGTGACGCCGGGGGTCGTGTAGGCCTTGAGCCCGTCGGGTGAGTCGACGTAGCGACCGCGCAGGGCCGAGAGCTGGAAGTAGACGTCGGCGCCGGAGTACTTCACCACGGCGAGGCGCTGGTTGGTGGTGAAGGGGTCGGTGCCGAGGATCTCGAAGGGGTCGTCGTCGCCGTTCTGCACCTCCTGCGAGAAGCCGATGACGTTGCCGCTGCCGTTGAGCAGGTAGAGGTCGTAGTCGTCGGCCGCTGCCCCGAGCGGGTCGGCCCAGTGCAGCGTCACGGGCACGCCGCCGCTGGGGTCGGAGAGCGGCTCGTAGAGCTGCACGCCGGGCCCGGGGTCGAAGTCGTGGGCGTCGCCGACGAACTTGCCGACGCGCTGGCCGGAGGCGCGGAAGTCGCCTTCGTAGTTGCCCGAGGTTCCGTCGATGACGTTGCCCTCGTTGCCCGCCGAGCTGAAGTAGAGCGCCCCGTCGGCGGTGACGGCATTGACCGACTGCGCGATCGGGCCGTCCTGGAAGGGCGACTCGGCGAAGTAGAGCACGTCGTCGACGATGATGTCGCAGCCGGCCTGGCTGCGCAGCGCCCGGATGTTGTCGGCAAAGGACGCCGCGCTCGTGAAGGCGGTGGCGAAGCCGAGGTCGGCCTTCGGCGCGAGGTCGTGGATGATCTCGAGCATCGCCGTGCCCTCGTCGCCGCTGCCCTCCTGGCCGGGCAGCACGTCGACCGGGGGCAGGTCGCCCGAGGCGATCGAGGCCGGCAGCGAGTCGACGCCGTCGGAGAGGGCGCAGACCTTCACGCCGACGCCCGACACCCTGTAGCGGGTGCGGGCGACGTCGGCCGCGTGCGCCTTGTCGCCCTCGGACGTCACCGTGCCGACGAGTGGGGCGACGGCCGAGCGGCGCGCGGTCAGCGCCCGGTTGAGGGCCGCCTCCACGCGCTGGGTGCGGTCGGCCTTGGAGGGTGCCGTCGTGACGACACGGCCCGGGGCGCGCTGCGCGTCGCTGCCCACCCCCGGCTTCGGGGCGGCGGCCGACGACGTCATCGCGCCGCCGGCGGCGCGCACGTGCGTCACCTCCTTGAGGGCTGCGACCGCGGTGAGGGAGGTCGTCGGCACGGTGGCGCGCACCGAGCGGACCCGGCTCGACGCATACGTGATCGACGCCCCGGCGGCCCGGAGGCGGCTGAGCAGCGCGTCGTCGACGGCGGTGACCTCGATGTCGACGTCGACCGACGCCGCCCTGGTCCTGGCCGTGGTGTCGAGTCCCGGCAGGGCCTGCCGGAGGGCCGTGTCGGTGCGGGCGCGGAGCCCGATGGCGAGGCGGCTGTCGAGCTTGGCCTCGGCGCCGGTGAGCGACGCCTTGACCCTCTGCAGCGCGCTGATCTGCGCGGCGGTGCCGGCCGTGAGCCGGTCGTTCGCCGCGGGCACTGCGTTCGATGCGGTCGGCTGCGCGAAGGCAGCGGTGACTGGGATGGTCAGTGCGGTCACGACGACGGCTGTCATCGCGCCACGTACGGAACGCCGGTGAATCCCCTGAGGCGCCGGTCGGCGCGAGCTCGGTTCCATGGGTCAGGCCTACCGCTGGCGGCCCGGGTCGGCAGCGCGAAAGGTACGCGCGGGGAGCGAGGGGTAGAAGTGGCAGATGCGCTCAGAGCCGAGCGGGCGGGTGCGGCACGACGACCCCGACGAGGGTGCCCACGCGCACGACCGCGCCCGCCCCGCCGGCCGTACCCCGGTGCGGGGCGCGCGCGGCGATCCGGGTGCACTCGGCCGGGCGGCACCACCGGGGCACGACTCCCCCGGACTCGGCCCGGATCATCATCTGCAGCGTGCCGGCCGTGATCCGCCCGCGCGCCGTGGCCCGCTCGCGCGGTGCCTGGTAGAGCACGACGAGGGGGCGGGAGCCGTCGGGACGCAGCGCCGTCGCCTCCTGCGCGAGGGCGGCGTAGCGGCGCTGCGACGCCTGGTGGTCGCCGACGTCCGCGCGCCACGTCAGGGTGCCGATGACGGCGAGCGCCGCGAGCGCGCCCACCCCGACGCGCGCCGACCGCCGCGACCCGGCGAGCAGCAGCGCCGCCGGCAGCACGACCGCCGGCCAGACCCAGAGCTCGCCCCGCGGGTCGGTGACGACGCCGGTGACGAGGGTCTGCAGCGCGCCGAGCCCGACGACGAGCGCCGCGGCGGCGAGCACCCGCAGCACGCGGGGGCGCACCGAGCGGTCCCACAGCCCCACGGCGACCGCGACGACCCCGACGACGAGCGCGGGCCAGACGGCGACGCCGAGCCGGGCCAGCGAGCGCAGCGCCCGGAGCGTGTTGACCTTGGCGTCGTAGAGGCTCGTCAGCGGGTTCGGGCGCCGCCAGGCCGCCACGACGATGCCGGGGTGGCCGAAGGCGATCGCATTGAGCACGTAGATGACGCCGATGCCGACGGCATACGCGAGCAGGAAGCCGAGGCCGACGAGCGCGAGCCGGCGCCACGACGGCGCGCCGAGCTGCAGGGCCAGGCAGACGACCAGCACCGCCGCGACGGGCGGGTAGGTGAGCACCGCGAGCACGGTCGTCACGAGCAGCCAGAGTGCGAGGTGCGACCGGCGCCGCGACGCCGCGGGCAGCGTCCACACGCCGGCGGCGGCCACGAGCACCGAGGGCGTCAGCGTGCCGGGCCAGTAGAGGAGGCGCACCCAGAGCACCGAGCCGAAGAGCGCGAGGCCGAGCAGCGCGTCGACCGCCCAGTGCAGCGGGGGCAGTCGGCGTCGCACGAGCCGCCAGAGCCCCGCGACGAAGAGGGCGTATGCCGCCACGTACGTCAGCGCGGCGCTGATCGCCGTGCCGTGCTGGCCGACGACGAGCCACCACACGTAGTTGAGCCAGCGGCCCTCGTTGAGGTTCTTCGCGTAGACGTCGGTGGCGTATGCCGTGTGCGGCGGCAGCAGGTAGGGCCAGTCGTCGCGGCGGATGTAGGGCGTGACCGCCTGGGCGACGGCATCCGTGAGCAGCAGCGCGACGACGACGACCGCGACGACGAGCAGGGCGCGCGGCGGCTGCCAGCCGGAGCGTGACCCACCGACGGTGCGCCGGGGCACGCGGGCTGGGGCCGTCATCGGGGGCCTCGATCGGGGTCGCGGTCGGCTGGTCCCTCTCGACGATACGCAGCGCGATCGGCCGAAGGGGGCTTGCACAGAAGATGCCCAGCGCCTTGGCACCGGGCGGTCAGCCGTGCGGCGGCGTCCGACGGTGCGGGTCAAAATTCGCAAAACGGGCACGCGGGCCGGGTCCTCGCCGTAGCGTTCCCCCGGTCTGCGGGAGGGTCCCGCTCGAAACGGGGGGAACCTCCATGCGCAAGCGCGCCACGTACGCCGGCTTCACCACGCTCGGGATCGCCGTCGGCGTCCTCGTCTCTCCGCCGGCGGTCCAGGCTGCCGTCAACTACTTCGACACGACGAAGACGGTGTCGGGCACCGGCTCGGTCGCGTGCCCCGCCGGCACGCGGATGACGGGCGGCGGCGTCGGCTCGCTGCCCGACGACGTCTTCGGCTACACCAGCAGCCGGGAGTACCTGCTGACCGGCTCGATGCCGAACGCCAACGGCTGGAAGGCGACGGCGAAGCAGATCACCGGCAAGTACTCGGACGCCAACGGCTGGACCTTCCGCACGACGTCGTACTCCGCCAAGGTCTTCGCGGTCTGCGCGTCCTGAGGCTCAGGGTCGCGGCAGGGCGACGTCGACGAGCAGGCCGGGGTGGTCGGTCGTGCCCTCCATGTCGACGACCGTGCGCGAGCGAAGCTCGGCGCCGGGGCTCACGACGACGTCCTGCACGCCGCCGTCGTCGGTGTGCTGGTAACCGCCCGGCAGGCACGCCTCCACGCCGGGTGAGCCGGTGGCCGGGAGGTTGAGGTCGGCGCCGAGGACCAGCGGGATGCGCGTGCCGGCGCGGGCGGCGCCCTGCACGACGGACGTCAGGAGGTGTCGGCACTGGCTCAGCGCCACGGCCGCGTCGGTGCTCGCCGCGTGCGTCGTGCAGGCGGCGAAGCGCGTGGCGACGTCGATGCAGACCCAGACGCGTTCCTCGGGGTCGGCGGCGTCCTGCACCGGGTAGACACCGGAACGGCTGCGGTTGCCCGTGGTGGCGGCCTGCGACGACCGCGGGGCGGCGACGAGCACGCCGTCGCCGAAGTCCTCGCCGTCCCGGCACGTGACGGGGCGGTGGGTCAGGCGGTCCGGGGCGGGCGCGAAGGCCGCGGCCACCGCCGCCGCCGGGTGCGCGGCCGACATCGTCCGCTCGAAGACGGTCACGTCGTCCCGGCAGACCTCGTTGAGGGTGACCACGTCGGGTCGGTGGTCGTGGACGAGCCCCACGGCCAGGTCGACGGCGTCGCCGCCGGAGTAGCAGGCGGCGCGCCCGCTGTTGCAGAGGTTGAGTTGCAGCACGCGCACGTCGGTGGTGTCCGGGCTGGTCGACGCATGGCCGGGGTTCGTCCGGGCGCTCGCGGCCCTGTCGGCGTCGCAGGCCGAGAGGGAGCCGGTGGCGAGCAGCACCGAGCAGGCCGCGGCCGCCACCCACCCCGGGCCGTGGCCGAGCCGAACGCGCATACCCGTCATCGAACCCCGGCGTCCGCGCAGCGCGCAACGGCCTCGTGCCGCGGGTGAGGTGGCTCTTCCCAGCCCGCACCGAGCGGCGCGGCGTACCGTCCACCCCACTGGTCGCTTCGGACTGCGGAGGACGCGTGTCGAACAAGGTGCTCGGGTGGGTGCTCGCCACCACGGTGCTGCTCGGCGGCTGCGGGTCGGGCGCAGCGACCGCTCCGGACACGACGTCACCGTCGTCGGCGGCGTCGACATCCTCGGAGCCCGCGACCTCCGCGCCCGCCACGGTGAGCAAGCTGCTCGTCTTCGTCGTCGAGAACCACTCGCTCGACCAGATGCGCGGGGCGATGCCCTGGACGGCCGCGCTCGGCCGGCAGTTCGGGGCCGCGACGAGCTACCGGGCCGTGACGCACCCGTCGCTGCCCAACTACCTCGCGATGACGGGCGGCAGCACGGCCGGCATCGTAGACGACGACCCGCCCGCGACCCACACGACCGACGAGCCGTCGGTGTTCGGGCAGGCGCTCAGCCTGGGCGGGACGGCGAGGCTCTACGCCGAGGGCATGCCCGGCACCTGCGCCACGACGAGCTCGGGCACGTATGCCGTCCGGCACAACCCGTGGGCCTACCACCTGAGCGAGCGCGCCGCCTGCACGCAGTACGACGTGCCGCTGACGTCGCTGAGCACGGATGCTGCAAGCGGGCAGCTGCCCAACGCGGGCATGGTCGTCCCCGACGTGTGCAACGACGCGCACGACTGCGGCCTGGGGGTCGCGGACCACTGGCTCGAGACGCAGGTCGAGGCCGTGATGGCCGGGCCCGACTGGCGTGCAGGGCGTCTCGCGATCGTCGTGACCGCCGACGAGGACGACCGCCACCACGGCAACGTCGTGCTGACGACGGTCGCCCACCCGTCGCTGCACGGCGTCGTCGTCACGACGCCACTCGACCACTACTCGCTCGCGCGGCTCTACAGCGAGGTGCTCGGCGCGCCGCCGCTCGGCCGGGCGGCGACCGCCACCTCGATGGCATCCGCCTTCGGCCTGCCCCTCGCCGGGGGCTGACGGAGGGGCCTCGTGCGCAGGCTCATCCCGTCGCTCGTCGTCTGCTCCAGCCCTCCGCGGGCGAGCGCCTCGTCGAGCGACTCGCGGGAGCGGTGCACGGTGCGGGTCCAGAGCGCGCGCAGCTCGTCGGGGCCGTCGTCGGCGCCCACCCCGGCGCACTTCCAGGCGAAGGTGCGCCGGTTGCGCTCGAGGGTGATGACGGCGGTGTCGATCCCGTCGCCGCGGAGGAAGCGCTCGAGGTCCCACCGCGGGGGCCGGCCGGGCTCGAAGCCGAAGTCTCGTGTCAGGCCCGCACGGTACGAACCCACCCGGACGAGGCACATCCGTGATGGCGAGCGGCCCTTCCCTTGTGCGGCTCCCGGCAGTGTGGTTGCGTGGCGGCACCGTCCCCGCCATCGGGCGAGGCACCACGACGAGGTGGTTTCGATGGGCTCGACGTACGACTACGTGATCGTTGGAGCCGGGTCGGCCGGGGCGGTGGTCGCCGCCCGCCTGACCGAGGACCCGGACGTCCGCGTCTGCCTGCTCGAGGCCGGCGGGCCGCCCCCGCCCGCGGAGCTGGTGCCCGCCGCGGTCGCGAGCCTGCAGAACGACCCGACGACCGACTGGATGTTCAACGCCGACCCCGGCGGCGTCGGCAAGGGCCTCGTCGGCGGCCAGATGATGGTGCCCCGCGGCAAGATGCTCGGCGGCTCCTCGGGACTCAACTACATGGCATACGTGCGCGGCCACCCCGGTGATTTCGACGCGTGGGCCGCGGGCGGCGCGGACGGCTGGTCCTACGAGGAGGTGCTGCCCTACTTCCGCAAGGCCGAGGGCTTCGCCAGCAGCCCCGAGCTGCAGCCCGACCTCGAGATGCACGGCGTCAACGGGCCGGTCGGGGTGTCGGTGCGCCAGCCGGTGCTGCGCGCGTCGAACGAGTTCGTCGAGGCCGCGGGCGCCGCGGGTCTCAAGCAGGGTGACTACAACGGCCGCGACCGGCTCAACCCCGAGGGGGTGGCCTCGCTCTTCCAGACGACGACGAAGGACGGCCGGCGCAGCTCGACCTTCCACGCCTACCTCGAGCCGGCGATGGACCGCGAGAACCTCACCGTCGTGACCGGCGCGCTCGTCGAGCGGGTGCTGCTCGAGGCGGACGGGGACGGAGTGCGCGCCACCGGCGTCGCCTACCGCACCGACGACGGCGCCCACGAGGAGGTGGCCGCGGGCACCGAGGTGGTGCTGTGCGCGGGCGCCATCGGCTCGCCGCACCTGCTGCTGCTCTCGGGGGTCGGTGCGCGCGACGAGCTCGCCGCCGTCGGGATCGACTGCGTCGTCGACCTGCCCGACGTCGGGCGCCACCTCAAGGACCATCTCCACACGCCCCTGATGTTCGCCGCCGACGGCATCGGCGAGACGATGACCGAGGTCGCGCTGTCGCTCGGGCCGGATGCGTTGCGCGCCCCGGCCGGCCCGCTGCCGGCCGACCCGGCCGACGACGTCGACCTGCCCGAGCCACTCGCCGCCGCCAAGGCCGAGGCCGAGCGCCGCATCGGCGAGTGGTTCACGACCGGGCGCGGCATCGCGTCGTCGTCGCTCTACGACGCGGTGGCGTTCTTCTCCACCGGGCTCGGCGACGAGCACACCCACGACGCGCAGATCGGGTTCCTCGCGTGCGGCTACACGCCAGCCATCTGGGAGGGCGTCTTCCGGCTGCCGCCGTCGGCGTTTTTCGACGACCCGGCATCCTTCCTCGACCCGACGCGCGGGCAGGTCGTCGTGCTGCCCAACCCCGTGCAGCCGCACTCCGAGGGCTCGGTGACGCTGATCAGCAATGACCCGGCCGTGCACCCACGGATCGAGCTCAACTACTTCGACGACCCGCACGACGTGGCGGTCATGGTCGCGGTGATGCGGCGCGCGCTGGAGATCGCCAAGGCGTGGCCCGGCGGTGGCCTGGGCGACCCGGTCATCCCGCCGCACCTGGCGCAGGCTCACGGTCACGTGGCCGGGTCCGAGCCGAGTGATGCGCTGCTCGAGGACTTCGCGCGGCACTACGCCCTCACCGTCTACCACCAGACGTCGACGTGCCGGATCGGTGACGTCGTCGACCCGCGGCTGCGGGTGCGCGGCATCGACGCGCTGCGGGTGGCCGACGCGAGCGTGATGCCGAACGTCGTCAGCGGCAACACCAACGCCGCGGCCATCATGATCGGCGAGAAGGCCGCCGAGCTGATCGCCACCGACCACGGCGTGAAGCTGCACGAGATGGTCGGCTGACGGTACCTACCCGCCGGCGACGCTGGGATGTACGTTGAAGTCTCAACGATTCATCCGACCGTAGGAGCACGAGATGGCCACGATCGTCGTCTTCGGAGGCACGGGATACACCGGCAGCAACGTGGTGCAAGAGGCGGTCTCGCGCGGGCATCAGGTGGTGTCGGTGAGCCGGTCCACGCCGAAGGACCCGGTGGAGGGCGTCAGGTACGAGACGGGCCCCGTCGAGGAGGTCGCCGGGCGGGTGGTCCCAGGGTCGGACGCCGTCGTAGCGGCGTTGTCGCCGCGCGGAGACATGGCCGGCCGCCTCGTCGAGGTCTACCGCGGCCTCGCGCGGCAGGCGGCCGACGCGGGTGCGCGGTATCTCCAGGTCGGCGGGTTCAGCTCGCTGCGCCCGGCGCCGGGGGCGCCCCGCTTCGTCGAGGGCGACAGCCCCGACGAGTACCGCGACGAGGCCCTGGAGGGCGAGGCGACGCGGGTCCTGCTCGCCGAGGAGGCGCCGGAGGGCCTGGACTGGGTCTTCGTCAGCCCTGCCGGCAGCTACGGCGCGTGGGCAGCGGGCGAGCGGACCGGCACCTTCCGGGTCGGCGACGAGGTCGCCCTCTTCGACGCCGACGGAGGGTCGAACATCTCCGGCGCGGACTTCGCCGTGGCGATCGTCGACGAGATCGAGCGCCCGGCCCATCACCGTGCGCACATCGGCGTCGCCTACTGAGCGACTCGGCTTCCTGACCCGCGCCAAAGGCGCCCGTGGCTGCTCAACGCAGCGGTTCGCAAGGTGTCTGGGTGAATGGGTGGGCGGCTAAATGGGTGAGCGGCTGGCGGCGGAGTGCGTGGCCGCTTCGCTCTGGTTGGAGGCAGGACGTGACTCATCGCGGCCGACTACCCTTGGCGCATGAGCACTGCGAGCCCCCGGAGCGAGTTGCTGCGCGCAGCGATCGCGGGACATCGTGGTGCTCTCGACGCGATCATGCGCCGGTACGCGGCGAATAACCCGCGACTGTTCGGCTCGGTTGCCCGTGGCGATGCGACGCCGGACAGTGACATTGACTTGTTGGTCGACCTCCTACCTGGTGGCGGCAATGAGCTGTTGCGAGTCTCAGGTATTGCCGAGGAGCTGACGGTGCTTCTCGGGGTCAGAGTCGATGTCGTGGCCACATCGCTGCTGCGAGGCGAGGTCTCCTCGACCGCTCTCGCTGACGCGGTGGCGGTGTGAGTCGATCAGAGGAGGAGCGGCTCGCCGACATCCTGGACGCGGTAGAGCGGTGTCAGAGCTACGCGCCTCACCTGCGCTCCGCTGACCTCAGGGCGATGGCTTATGACGCCTTGCTGCGCAACCTGGCTGTCATCGGCGAGGCCGCTCGTTCGCTGCCAAGTGAGACTCGAGAAGTCATGCCTGAGGTGCCGTGGGCTTCGATCGCAGGCTTGCGCAACATCGTCGTGCACGAGTACTTCCGTGTGAATCCCGACTTGATCCTCGACATCGTCCGTCAAGAACTGGTCGACTTGGCAAGCGCAATCCGCAATCGCTGACGGCAGTCCGTCAAGTCGCCGTGAGCAAGATGGTCGACACGGCGGCGGTGTGACGCGACTGCTCGACCTGATTGGCCGAGAAGTCGTTACGGCAGCTCGGGGTCTGGGTGCGCTCGCTCGTACTCTCGGACGCTTTCTTCGTCGACCAGGGCCTCATCGGTAAGCCACTGCACAGCGCGGACCCGTGCCCGCGCATCCCTGAAGGCGTGCCAGAAGGAGATCAGGTCAGGATGGCGTTGGTAGAGCTCGTTCTTGAAGCGCCGAAACGCGCCCTTGCCCTGCAGCGCGCGGTGTAGGGAATCGCTGGCGGCACGGTCGCTGATTCCGTCGGCGAAGTCGGCCATGTCCTGGTACCAGGCGTACGGAGGGAGAGGGTCGATGACGACCAGATCGAGTTCGTCGATTTCGACCGGGTTCTCACCGTCGATGCCGGTGTCGCTGGTCCAGAAGGCCATCTCGCCGGTCCTGGGGTCGATCAGCCACCGGTGTTCGAAGTCGGTCTGGTCCGCCAGAGCGGTCGCGATCTCCTCAAGGTCGACGGCGTCCAGGTCAAGCATCGGATCAGCGTATGACTTCACGCGGCCGCCCAACAGGCGGCGGTGTGACATGGCCGCTCTCGGCGGTGTGACATGGCCGCTCTCGCGGCGGTGTGACATGGCCGCTCTCGCGGCGGTGTGACATGGCCGCTCTCGCGGCGGTGTGACATGGCCGCTCTCGCGGCGGTGTGACATGGCCGCTCTCGCGGCGGTGTGACATGGCCGCTCTCGCGGCGAATAGACGCACGTCTCGGCCAGCTCATGAGCGATGACCTGCTTGGCTGCTCGGATCAATCCCCCTCCGACTGCAACCGGTGCTTCAGACTTGAAAAGGTGCGACAGCTGGTGCCTGATCCGCAACCTGAGTCAGGCTGATGCTTGCTAAATTCGTCTTCAAGGTATTGCTTGACGGGAGATGACGGCCAGGAGAAGGGCTCGCGTCTCGCGAATGATCATCTTGTCCGCGGCTTCTTCGATGCCTGTCCACTCGTCATGCTTCAGCACGCCGTCCGGATGAACGTTATTCTCGGAATGACCATCGGATGCGAACCAGGAGAAGCGCGTCCAGCGTCCATTGTGAACGTCAATTAGGTGATCCTTGAGTCGCCCGCCGATTCCGCTTGCCCAGAGGCCAAGGCGACATAAAAGATGTCAGTATCGGAACACGCACATATACACCGCGAGCCTTGCGGAAGTCAGCGACCTTGAGGGTATGGCTGTCGACTCCTCGTCGACCGAGTAGGCGCCAACGGTACGCCTTTGAATCGATCAGCTGCGCTTCCCAAAAGAAGCCCTAGGCCCCGACCAGCACAGCCTGTCCCCTCCCACTCGGTTGGCTCTTGGGCTGGTAGAGCCGAGCGGGGGGAGGTCGGGATACAGGCAGGCTTGGGCGCAAAAGCGATGCCGGAACGCTCCGCCCCACTCCCGCGTTGGCGTTCGCCGCACGGGCCCAGCTTCGGTCCTGCTTGTGGCGCTGTGGTCGCCTCCACGACGTTTGCCCTTATGCCGCTGATCCGAGCGAGGACTCGCAGGTTTCAGAGCTGAATGCGCAGGCCAGCGCGTCGACCCATGTGCGAATCCACCCAATCCCGCAGGCTCAATCCGATCTGTGGGTGCACGAAGTAGGCCCACACGAGCGCCAGCGCGACGAAAGAGCCACCCTCTGTGAGTCGGACGAGCTGATCGTAGGCCCGCTGGTATCCCGCCACGGACGACGGCCACCCGTCCTCGACCACCGTCGGCAGCGTCTGCATCAACTGCTCCACCTCCGGCCCCAGACCTTGGGTGGGCACCGTCGTGGCAACGACCGCAGGACGCGCCTGTGGCAACGACCGGGACGGGCGCCGCCACCCGTACACGGCGAATCCCACCGCAAGGACCAGAGCGACGACGAACGCGCCGAGGTTCGGCCCGCTCACCGTGCCGATCGGGTGCTCGGCGGTGCCCTCCGTCGTGGTGGAACCCAAGTTGGCTACCGCGGCGATGGAGAACAGGCCAGTCAGAATCCACGGCCAGTAGCGCAACCAGAACACCCGGACCCGGCCCCCAGCAACGCCGCTAATGTACTCGGCGAAACCGGAACGCTGCAGGACCTTGCTCCGGCCCAGAAGGCGGGCCAATAGGGGCGGGCGCGGCGTCGACTCGTACGCCTCGTATGCCCACCTGCGGACCCGCTCAACGTCGAAGTCGACGAGTGCCTCGATCAGGAGGGCGTCGTCATTGTCGTCATCGGCGAAGGCATCGAGCGCCGGCGGGTATGTGTCGTGGCTCGAGGGCGAGTCAGGATGCTCTGGGCGCCGCATCCCGGTAACGAAGCGCGCCGGACCGTTCACCGGTGTCATCCGACCCAGCAGGTCGTAGCGAAACAGCGCCACTGCCATGGTGTCGGCGTAAGTGATCGCCTGCTGCGAGTATCCAGCCCCGGAGAAGAAGAACAGCTGCTTGTGTGAGTCATGGCCGGCGGCCCCGACCAGGCGCTGCACCGCCGGGGCACCGACCTGCGCGGCCTCGAACTTCACCTGACCCAGCGCCGAGTCGGACAGCACGTCGATGCCGCCGTCCGCGCCAGCAGCCGTCACGTGCGCGTCCGCATGACCCCAGAACCGCATCCAGTCGGCCGCGTTCACCTCCGCGACCTGCCACGAGTCGATCTGAGTCACCTGCGGCTGCTCGTTCACGTGCTCCCCTGTACCCCGAGCGCCCGCGGGGCGCCGGTCCTATGGCGTGCCGCGTCGCGGCTATGCCCATCCCGGGCTCAGCCCGTGCTGTCGAAAGGAAGCGTACGGCCCAGGGTGACGTCGTGGCACGGCGGCCATAGCAGCCCCATCCAACGTCCCGGGCCAGAAGTTCGAGATCAGCATTTCCTCGTGGGGCACGGTCGCGCCAAGCGCGACTACCCCAGAGAAACGGTCTGACGTTGTCAGGGCAGGGTTCTACCTACAGTGCACCCGCGCAACTAACGACCTGAAGGGCCGAGGTCTGCGTCGCCCTTAGGGCACGGCGCCTGTCAGGCGGCGGAAGGACAGGGCCGCTTCGCGGCTGCTAGATGATTGCGGTCAGGATCGGTGTCTGGCCAGACTCGGTCCAGGTGTCCGG
>NZ_BAABIW010000003.1:0-5179 GCF_039542985.1 Terrabacter aeriphilus | reverse complement strand
ACACACTCGCGACAAGAGCAACCACGACGGTCGAGACGACCCCGACCCGACGCTTCCTGGCGGCGGTACCCATCACCCGCCCCACGGGTTCTTCGTGTCGCTCTTGGACCGTCCGTCGGCGCTGCGACACGTCACCGTCACCGACCCTTGTGGGAAGCCGTAGAACTTGTTCGACCGGTTGAAGCCGTTGGTCGGCTCGTGCGAGCCGCCCGTGCCGTCGTCGGGGTTGGACCACCCCGACACGGAGCAGCTGATCGGCCTCGTGAAGTTTCCGAGGGTGTAGGTCACCCACTGGCAGTCCTGGCTCGTGCAGCCCTGCCTCGGGGTGCACGTCGGTGCGCACTGACCCCCTCGCTGGGTGGTGATCGTGAGCGCCGGCGGCGGCGGCTCCGGGTCCGTCGTGCCGGTCACCCGTGACGTCCACGGTCCGGGCCCCGAGTCCTGCGCGATGGCGCGGACCCGGATGGTCCGGCTCTTGGAGTAGCCGAGGTTGTTGAACGTCGTCTCACGGGTGCCGGCACCCACGGTGGTGTTGCGGTCACCGTCGATCTCGTAGCCCGTGATCGGACGCCCGTTGCTCGCGGCCGCGCCCCACCGGAAGGTGATGCTGTTGCCGTCCTTGCTCGCGACCCGGAGGTTCGGCACGCCCTGGGTCTTGCCGTAGGGCGAGATCGAGGCGCCGCCGGACGTCTGGCACAGCCCTGCCGTGTTGCAGGTGGTCACCGTGATCGTCTGCGGCCCGAGGGGCAGCGCACCGGTGGTCTGGGTGCACGAGCCCGAGGTGCAGCCGAAGCTGCCGCTCGCACCCGACGACGTCGTGTAGGTCACCCGCTGGCCGCCGCTCGCGTGCGAGGCGCCGACGGAGTAGCTGACGTCGGCGGTCTGGTCGGACCGCGGGGTCGAGGCACCGTTCATCGCGGGCTGGTCGGGGTAGCCGTTGGCCACGTAGCTGCTGAAGTTGGCCCGGTCGGAGGTCGCCGGGCCGCCGTTCGTGGCCGTCACGGTGTACTGCACCGTCTGGCCGTCGTAGGGCACCGTGTCGCTCGCGACGCGCGACTGGCCGCCGCTACGGGTCGCGATGCGGTTCCACGCCCCGCCTCCGGTGCGCCGGTAGACCGAGTAGCTCGTGATGTCGGGGCCGTTGGGATCGGTCGACGACCAGCGGATCGTGACCTGGGCGTTGGTCGCGCCCGGCACCGCTGCGCGAGGCTGGAGGTTCGGCGCGCGCACCGCGGCGGGCTTGCCGAACGACTGTGCCTTGACCGCGGCGCCGAAGGGGCCCCAGCCGGCGCCGTTGCGGGCCTGCACGCGCACCTGGTAGGCGTCGTTGTTGACGAGGCCGCTCAGCACCCGGCTCAGGCCGGGCGCCGCCACCTTGGCCTCGCCGCCGCCGGTGCCGCTGCCGATGTTGATCCACTGGACGCGGTACTCCGTGACCGCGCTGCCCTTGTTGACCGGAGGCTGCCAGCGCACCGTGAGTCGACGGTCACCGGGCGTGATGGAGGAGATCCGGGTGACCTCCGGCTTCTTGTCCGGGGTCGCCACGTTGGACGCCGGGCTCGGGTCGGACCAGCCGACCGCGTTGCGGGAGCGGACCGTGAACGTGTACGGCGTGCCGTTGGTCAGGCCCGTGATGGTGCACGGCGAGGCCGCGCACTTCTGGGTGGGCCCGTTGCTTGCCGCGACCTCGTACTCGAGGATCGGCAGACCGCCGTCGTAGGGCGGGGGCCGCCAGTCGACGCGGGCCGTGCCGCCGAGCACGCGGTCGGCGACCGCGACGGGCGCCGCCATCGGGTCGGGCTTGCCGCGCAGGGTCACGAGCAGCTCGCCGACCGCCGCGGGGCGCCCCGGACCGTCGGTCGCGCGCACGATGAGGCGGGCCTCACCCCGGGCCTGGGCGGTGGCCGAGACCGTGAGCTGGCAGCCGGAGGCCGCGGCCGTGACGCCCGACCCCGACGAGAGGGTCGCTCCCGTGACGGAGCAGGCCCGCGTGCCGAGCTTGCTGTCGAGGTACTGCGCCACGTTGACCGTCTGGCTCGTGCCGGCGACGAGACCCTCGATGCGGATGGGGCGCAGCGTCGCGATCGGCACGGGCGGCGGGGCCTTGGGGTCCTGCGGGTCGTCGGGGTTCGGGGCCACCTTGGGCGGGGCTCCGATGACCCGGACGCCGATCTTGAAGCTCTCGTTGCTCCCCTTCGCCTTGACGACGACGGACCCGGTGGCCCCACCGGGGGCCGACTCCTCGGCGCGCAGGACGACCTGGCGGCCGCCCGTCCCCTGCTGGGTGAGCGCCACCTGGTCGATGCCCGGGTCCCACGAGGCCTCGTAGACGGCCTTGGCGGGGTCCATCCCGCTCGGGAGCCAGGCGTGGCAGAGGCGCGGGATGTCGATCTGCCGCGGGTCGCCGCCGGCCAGGATCGAGACGGCGAAGGCCGGGCACCGCAGCACCGGAACGTCGGGCCCGATCTGCACCTGCAGCGTGACGTAGGTCGTCTGGGCGCTCTTGTCGCCCGGGCCCGTGGCGTTGGTCACCTCGAGCATGAGGGCGGCCGGGCCGACGTAGCCGTTCGTCGAGGTGAGCCGGATCGCCGTGGCCGACGTCGCCTGCTGCTGGAGGTCGGCCGACGGTGCGGTCGAGACGGTGTCGGGCGAGGTGAGGGAGACCGTGCCCCCGCGGGGGTCGGTGACGTAGTCGCCGAGGCGGACGTCGACGGAGGAGTCGGCGGCCATCGTGATCGTCTTTCCCTGCACGACGTAGGGCAGGCCGTTGTCGCCCGCCGGCACGTAGATGAGGGCCATCGCGGTCGCGCCGTCGGCGTCCTCGATGAGGTAGGGCACGACGCGTGCGGTCGGGCGCAGCGTGATGCGCACCTTGCCGCGCTCGATGACCGCGCCGTCGCCGACGACCTTGGTGATCGTCAGGCTGGAGCGCTCGCCGTCGAGGTCGCGGTCGTTGGCCAGCGCGTCCACGAGGATGCTCGTCTCACCGCTCTTGGCGATGCCGGTGTCGTCGACGGCGACGGGCGGGTTGTTGAAGTCCTTCTGCCCGCGCACCGTCAGGGTCGAGCGCGACGGGTCGAAGAGACCGTCGGTGATGCCGTAGGTGAGCACCTTGGCCGGGCCCTCGGGGGGCACGACGGCCTTGATCGAGTCGTCCTTCTGCTTCGTGAAGTCCTTGGCGAACCCGTCGCCGTTGAGCTTGGCGAAGTCCTCGAACTCGACGGAGTCGCCGGCGGCGATGAGGTCGTTGGCGAGCAGGTCGACGCGCACGGTGCGCCCGGGGGCGGCCCGGACGTCGTCCTCGACCGCGACCGGGGGCTGGGGGTCGCCGGGCTGGACGACCCCGACCCGGACGAAGCCCTCGCTCGTGCCGCCGAAGCGGTCGCGCAGCTGGTAGCGGATCACCTCGGTGCCGGCGCTGCGGGGGTAGGCCTCGTAGCGGATCGTCGCGGCGCCGAAGCCGAGCACGCGGCCGAGCTTGAGGTCGACGGCCTGGCCGTCCTCGCCGACGATGCCGCTGACGAAGGTGAGGTCGCCGTCGGGGTCGACGCCGCTCGTCGGCACGGTGATGGAGAGGGTGTCGCCGGCCGTGACGCTCGCGGAGAAGCTACGGGCGCTGGGGTCGGCGTTCGGCCGCTTGACGGCATCCGGGAGGGGGTTGATCGTGACCGCGACCCGGCCGGTGACCGCGCGGGCCCGCAGGCCCTCGGGGTACGTCGAGTACTCCAGGATGGCGCTGGCGGGCGACGTCAGGTCCTTGGCCTCCGGCACGTAGCGCACGACGGTGCCCGAGGCGAAGGCCTGGCCACCACCGGACACGACGCGCACGCCGCCCGGGTCGAGGGCGAGCGGGATGCCCTCGGTCATCGAGTCGTTGTCGAGCACGGGGATGGTGACCGCGTCGCCCTCGCGGACGATGGCCTGGTCGTCGGTGACGGTCGGGCGCACCTGGTCCTTGGGCGTCGGCTTCTGCACGACCGAGAGCTGGCCGACGGCGGTCTGCGTGCCGTCGGAGATCGTGTAGGCCACCGTGCCCCGCAGCTCGTCCTTGTCCACGACCGGCGTCGTCGCCTCGGCCCGGATCCAGCGGCCCTGCACGACGGAGACCCGCAGCCAGGCGCTGTCGGTCGTCACCTTCTGGACGACGAGCACGTCGCTGCGCGGGCTGTAGTCGTTGGTGAGGACGTCGGCGACGACGGGCACCTGTCCGCGGAGCACGGCGGCGTCGGGGGTCGCGACCGGCGGGAGGTCGTCGGTCGGCGGCTTGAGGATGTCGACCCGCACGCGACCGACGGTGACGCCGGAGCCGTTCTGGGCGGCATACGTGATCGTCGACGTGCCGGGCGTCCGCCCGGTCACGGTCAGCACGTTGGTGGCGAGGTTGGTGTCGAGGGTCAGCTGCCCCGGCCCCTTGACCTCCTGGGCGAGCTGGAGGTGGGCCTCCGGGTCGCTGGGGTCGGCGCCGGCGATGTCGTTGCCGAGGGGCTGCAGCTGCACCGGCTTGCCCACGACGGCGCGCACGACGTCGGGCTGCGTGCGGGGCGCGACGGCCTTGTCGTCGTCACCGAGCACGTTGATCGTGACGCCCGACCTGCTCGAGCCACCCCGCCCGTCCTCGACGTTGTACTCGACGACCCGCTGGCCCTTCTTGCTGCCGGCGCGGATCGTCAGGGCGCCCGCACCGTCCACGCCCGTCGAGGCGTCGGGGGCCGTGATCTGCAGCGGGTCGTTCTCGGCGTCACGCCAGTCGGCGATGACCCCGACCTTGACCGCACCGTCGGCGACGACCGGGTAGGAGGCACTGGCCAGCCGGCTCTGCCCCGGTCGCAGCTTCGGGGGGGTGTTGACGTCGGGGCCGACGACGCGGACGGTGACCTTCGCGGTGGCGCGGCCGTTCTTGGCGGTCGTGCCGTTGTTGACGGTGTAGCTGAACGAGAAGGAGCCGGCTGCCGGCTCCTCGGGGACGGTCACCTGCACGGTCTGCCCGTCGGCCGACGCGCTCGTGCCGATGCCGTCGACGTCGGATGCCGTGACGTCGCCGGGCGAGATGGCGAGGATCGAACCCTGCGAGTCTGAGTCGTTGTCGAGCACGTGCAACGTCGAGGTCCGACCCGCACGCACCTGCAGGTTGTCCGGCTGCGCCTTCGGCGGCGTACGGCTCACCTCGTCATCGACGAGG